>NZ_CAINTR010000111.1 GCF_903853455.1 uncultured Magnetospirillum sp. | reverse complement strand
GGCCGGAAAGGCAGCGGATTTCCAAGGGAGAACCCATGGATTTATTCCTGTGGCGGCATCGGATCGGCGGATCAGGGCGACTGACGAGGCCCGGCGGAAGGCACTCGCGACCACGATAGCCTTGGTTAACGACGACGGCCCTTACTCGCAGATTCCTCATTTTACACTGATTCGGCGTGACAATCTGCCAAAGGCATCGTCCCCGCCCGCTCCGTTCAGTTTCCCAGCAAAAACTCGATGTCATCCTCGCCAATATCGACAGCACTGCCAGCCTCGGGATCAAACAGACCGTCGGCCAGGGCCTGCTTGCGGGCTTTCAGTTCAGCCATCTTGACCTCGATGGTGTCCAGAGCGACCAATTTGTGGACGAAGACCGGTTTGTCCTGGCCGATACGATGGGCTCGGTCGGTGGCCTGAGCCTCGACCGCCGGGTTCCACCACGGATCGTAGTGGATCACAGTATCGGCGGCGGTGAGATTGAGGCCGGTGCCGCCCGCCTTCAGGCTGATCAGAAACACCGGCACCTCGCAATTTTGGAAGCGGCGCACCGGGGTGGCGCGATCCTTGGTGTCGCCGGTGAGCAGGACATAAGGAATACTCTCCATCTGCAACTCGCTCTCGATCAATGCCAGCATGCTGGTGAATTGCGAGAACAGCAGGATGCGGCGGCCTTCATCGACCAACTCGGCAATCATTTCCATCAGCCGCGTCAGCTTGGCCGAGCCACCCTTAATGGCGCGTGCCGAGGCGGTCCTGACCAGACGCGGGTCGCAGCATGCCTGACGCAGCTTCAGCAAGGCATCCAGCAATTCGATGCGGCTGCGCTTAAGTCCCTTGGCGGCGATGGCTTCCCTCACCTTCTTGTGCATGGTCAGCCGGATACCCTCGTAGAGATCGCGCTGGGCCCCCGTCAGCTCGACATGCTCGATGATCTCGGTCTTGGGCGGGAGGTCGGCGGCGACTTGCCCCTTGGTGCGTCGGAGCAGAAATGGCTTGACCCGCCGCGCCAAGGTCGTGCGACGTTCTTCGTCGCCTTTTTTCTCGATGGGGGTGCGCCAGTTGCGAACAAATGACATCCGGTCGCCCAGAAATCCGGGAGAAACGAAATCGAACAGAGACCACAACTCACCCAGATGGTTCTCCATCGGGGTTCCCGATAACGCCAGGCGATGGCGAGCATCAAGGCTACGGAGCACCTTGGCCGCGGCAGTGGCCGGGTTTTTGACGAATTGCGCTTCGTCCAGAATTACCATGTGCCACTCCTGGGCGGTCAGCACATCGGCGTCGCGGGCGAGGAGCGGATAGGTGGTCAGGACAATATCCTGGGTGCCGATGGCCGCGAACGAGTCCTTGCGGGCCGCGCCTTGCAGCATCAGCACCGACAGCGATGGGGTGAAGGTCTCCGCCTCGGCTCGCCAGTTGGCCATCAGGCTGGTGGGGGCGATCACGAGACAGGGGCGATCCAACCGGCCGGCCGCCTTCTCGACGGCGATGTGGGCCAGGGTCTGCACGGTCTTGCCCAAGCCCATGTCGTCGGCCAGTACCCCGCCCAAGCCGACATCGCGCAGCAACTGCATCCAGTTCAGTCCCGCCTGCTGGTAGGGACGGAGCGAGCCGGTAAACAGTTCGGGCAACGCCACTTCTGGAATGCCAGCATGGTCCTTGAGGCGGCGCCCCAACTCGCGCAGATGCTCCCCTCCCCGCCAAATCAGGCCGGGAACCGCGTCGGCGAAGGTCGCGGCATCGACGGCATCGGCCTTGCTGAGACGCACAGCATCACCATCGGCGCCTCCCGCCGCAAACAAGCTGGTCAGTGCCTGGAGTATCGGGCGCAACCGGGCGAATGGCAGCGGCAGGATGCGACCATCTTCGAGGCGCAGCCGCAGTATCCGACCGTCATCCTCATCATCATCGTCG
>NZ_CAINTR010000110.1 GCF_903853455.1 uncultured Magnetospirillum sp. | reverse complement strand
TCAGAACCTCGGCACTACGGCAAGTTCGCTCAGTAATTTGCAAATTACTTGGGTAACAATCCACCGTATCCTCCCTCTCTGGGAGGCGATTCAGCCAGATGCCGGCAACCCGATCAATGTGCGGTCAGCTTGTCGCTTACGTTCAAATCAGTTCCAACATAGGCATTGATGTGCAACATGAGAAGAACGCCGGAGGGTCCCCGTGCCGAGAAAGCAGCGACGATGGACGGCACTGGCTGTTCAAATCGCTCCAGGAGACGACGTTCCTGCTGGCCTAGTCGCCGAAAACCTATAGCGCTCATGTCGAGTTGCGGTTGGCAGCCGAGAGCGTTCTGGATTGCCTGGCCGAAGAAACCCTCTTCGAGCAGGGCGGTCAATGACGGCACATGGACGCCCTTATCAAGCGTCATGGCGGGCATCTGACCCGTCATTCCGAGGCCGTCAAACCAAGCTGTTGACCGCCCGATTCGGCCCAAGACTCCCGCCCACGCCTATAAAAACAGCGGAAAGGTAACCAGCTTTTCGTCGCGCATCCTATTGAAATTCCACGATCTTCAAATCCCGTACCGGTTCCAGGCAGTCAGCAGCTTTCAGAGAAACTGAGCAAGAGAGAAGAGAAAGTCGGGGGATTTTGGCTTGCCGCAAGTCACAAAGGTCAACAGCTTTAGACCACAAATGGCGCAGAACCTGGGGATTTCACCCCAGGCGCTTGGCGGCAGAGACTCTATTCTTTGGATATAGTGGCGGAGGGAAGGATGCCGGGTTCGAACCTTCTCCATGTTTGCAGGCGGAATTGGCGACGATTTGAAATTCGGCGTGCTCGCAAATGCAACACGCAGCGAAGCAAGACATACGCGGCCGGCCTTGGATTATTGCCCCTCGAACACACCTAACCCCTTGATGGGGCCGGCGCCGCCTTGATCAGGCGCGCAAGCTCGTTAACCTTGGCGGCGATCTCCACTTCGCACTCCCAAAGAACCATCACGGTCCAACCGGCGGCTACCAGCGCGGCCCGAACCTCGGCGTCGCGCGCCTTGTTGCGGGCGATCTTCGACGTCCACCATTCGACTCGGCTCTTGGGGATGCGGTGGCGGGGGCACCCGTCGTGACCATGCCAGAAGCAGCCATGGACCAGGAGGACGATGCGCCGAGTGGCGAACACGATGTCGGGATGGCCCGGCAGCTTCTTGTCGTGGAGGCGGTAGCGAAGGCCGGCGGCCCACAGGGCGCGACGGACGGTCATCTCGGGGCCGGTGTCCTTGCTGCGGACGCGGGACATCACCTCCGAGCGCGTCATCGGCGCCCGTTTACCGGGTCGGGATG
This sequence comes from uncultured Magnetospirillum sp., assembly GCF_903853455.1. GTDB lineage: Bacteria > Pseudomonadota > Alphaproteobacteria > Rhodospirillales > Magnetospirillaceae > Phaeospirillum. The sequence continues at coordinate 9,367 of NZ_CAINTR010000110.1, read as the reverse complement.
TATTCCTTCGCGAACTGGTAATCGGCGCTCTCCCGGTAAAGGATGATGCGGTCGGGGAAAACCGTGGCTTGCCAGCCGGGCAGCGCCGCCACCACGATCGCCAGGAAGTCCCTCATGGAGATCGGCGGCGGCGGAATGGTCACCGTCGCCGCACGCTGATCGGCGTGCCCGATCTTGTAGCGGACATATGTGATCTTGCCGTTCTTCTGCCGCCCTTTGACATCCGTCTCGTAACGCAGCAGATAGGGCGAGGCGTCCTTCACGTTGGCCAGCAAGGGAAGGAGCCCCTGGGTGCCGGGCGGAATCACGTCCAACGGCTTGTCGATGTCGATGGGGAACAGTTCATCGAACTCGGCCGGTTCCTGGCCCTCGCGGTTGCGCCCCGGATCGTTCGAGCCAAACCCGCTGTCGTTCCAGGCGAGGTATTCCTCGTTCTGCCGGCGCAGTTCCTCGATCAGGATGGCCTCCACGTCGAAATTGGAGAACACCATCACGCGGACGGCCTTGAAACCGATGTCGTCGATGTGCAGCCCATGGCGGTGCTGCAAGGTGTACCAGTGCCGACCCAACCTGTTGCGAAAGCCGTGCTTGGCGTCGGTCTTGCCGGCGTAGACGGGCACCCGGTGGTGGAACAGCACGTAGGCGCCCTTGGCGCCCTGCGGGATCTTCTCGACGTTCTCATGGGTCAGCGGCGCCAGGTCGATGCCTTCGAAGAAGGCCGGCAACTGTTCACGAAGGACGCTCTCCACGTCCATCTCGAACTCGTTGTAGCCGGGGATCGGGCCGCCGACGAGGGACAGTTGACGTGCGGGGCGCGGCGCGCGGGCCATCAGGCCGCCCGCCGGGTGGGTCGGGCGTCACCGAGCGTCCGGGCCATCCACTCGCCGAGGGATTGGGCCAATTCGACGGGCACGGCGTTGCCGAGTTGGCGCATGCTTTCCGTCCAAGACGAGGTGAACGCCCATTCGTCCGGAAGCCCCTGCAACCGGGCGGCCTCGCGGATGGTGAAGTAGCGCACCGACCCGTCGTCGCGGACCATCATGTTCTCGCCGCCGGGCACGCCGTGATCGCCGGCCTTGAGCGCCTTCGCGGGTTCGTCAAGCGGGCTGCCGGTGTGGCCGGTATAGACCTTGGCGCCGTCCTGGAAGACGTGATTGTTGCGGCCGTTGGGCTCGCCTAGGCCCCGAAGGGCGTCACGGACCGTGCGCCACGGCGCCTCCGCCGGACGCTTGCCGCCGGCCCGCATGCGGGCCACGGTGGCGCGATCGGCATCCGCATCGGGGCCGCCTGCCGGCATCCGCAGGCCATGCCGGCGCCAATACTCGCCAGAAGTCCATTGGTCCCACAACAGGCGCTCGCGCGAGTGCGTCGGCGCCAGGGATTCCAGCCGGAGCCCGAGGTCGCGGCGGACGCCCGCCACTACGACGCGGTGCCGCTTCTGCGCGGCGCCAAAGTCGGCAGCGTTAACCTTGAGCACCAGCACGTCGTACTCGGCGCGGGCCATGTAGTCCTTCATGCGCGCCAAATGGCTGGCGTGATCCTCGTCCTCCCAACGGCGGACGCCGGGCACCGCCAGGTGCGCCTTGATCCAGGCGAGGTAATCGGCGAACGCCGGACGCGCCAGACCGCGCACATTCTCGAACAGGAAGCCGCGCGGGCGCAATTCGCGCACCGCCCGGATCGCCTCGGGCCACATGTCGCGAACGTCGTCGTTGCCCTTGTGCTTGCCACCGATCGAGAACGGTTGGCAAGGCGGCCCCCCGGCGGTGAGCCAGGTTTCACCGTCAACCTCGGACCAGTCGATAGCGCGGACATCGCCCTGCACGAAGGGCCAGTCTTTGGCGTGCTCGACACCCTTCTCCTTGTTGTGGGCTAGGGTGGCGCAAGCGTCGGGATCCCATTCGACCATCTTGGCATGCTCGAAGCCGGCGCGGGCCATGCCCAGGGCCAGCCCGCCACACCCGCTGAACAACTCCACGCTGCGCATGTTAGCCCCCCTCACTTCAGGTCCAATGGAAGAAGCGGACCACCTTGGGCCTTCTCCAGAAGCTGTTCGACCGCCCGGCGAATCAACCACGCGACCTTGACACCATTTTGGTCAGCGAGTCTCTCCAACGCGGCATGCTGCGCCTGACTCAACGTCGTGGTCACCCGCACCGCGTCCTTGCCATCCTTGCCCATCGTCCTATTCCCGCAGCGATCCGCAGCGATCCGCAGCAAATTCATAGTGCGTCAGTTCTCCGCCACCAGCAATGAGAACATTTATAGAACAATCTGGCGCTGCCTAGCAAGAATGAAAGCGGCGCGAGGAACGGTTCAGGTGCTCGGAATCGTCAGCCTGGACGGCCGACGGCGGGTACGGACCTCCTCGACGCTGTCGAAGAGTGTGGCTTGGTTGCCCCAGCAATCCCAGTTTACGCGGCTTTCCCGGGCGAACATGTCCAGGTACGGCCCTTCGGTCAGCCGCTCGATGCGGGCGTAGACTTCGTCCGGCTTCCGGCTGTGCTCCCGGCGGGGACTGATGATGAGGCGGCGGACGTCCTTGGCCAGACGCTGCGGGGAACCGCGGGTCGCCAGTAGGCATTGCTCCACGTTCGCCCGGGTCCAATAGCCGAGCCCGCAAAAGAAATCCTTTTCGGTTAGGCTGGACGGGTCGGCCGTGCGGTTGGTCTTGGCCCAATAAAACCCCACCGTCTTGTAGCTAAAGCCCCATGCGCGGATCATGTCCATGGCGACCGGAAGGAAGGGGTCCGTCGTCCAGAGGAACAGCGCGCAATTCTTGTCCGCCAAGTTGTCCAAGGGCAGCGCCTTCATGGCCTCGGGGGAAAGACAGTCGTAATGGGAGGTGGCGTTTCGGCCCTCGCCCTTCTCGCTGAAATTCCGGAAGCGCCAGGGCGGGTCCATGTGGATGGCTTTATAACGCTTCCCAGGATTCAATAAGGTCATAAAGGCGCGTCCTGAAATGGTCGTTGACGGCCTCGACGTGGGCGAGGACCGGAAACATGAAGTGCTCGTCCAACTCATCGCCCACCAGCGAGATTGGTTCTGGTATGGAGCGGAGGCCGTAATAGAAGATGATCTTCGCTTCCGCCAGCTTCATCGGCATGCCGATCTGCCGCCCATAGTCCTCGAGCAGCATATTCACCCGCAACAGGTCATCGAGAATCAGGCGGCGCTTCCCGGCATCGTAGGACCCGTTGCCGCGCTTGACGTTGTATGACCTGAGAATGGACGCCTCGGTGTCGTAGACGATGATGTCGAGGGGCGTGGTCCGCTCGCACTCGCCATATTTCAGCTTCTTCCGCAGGCAGGGCTCGACCTTTTGTATTTCCCTCAGCTTCGACAGGGATTCACCGGACAGTTTGAACGCGTCCTCGCACCAGACCGTCAGGCGCGGATTGGTCTTCAGGCATTCGAGGATGGCCGTGCCAAGGATTTGGCCGTGCCGCTTGTAGGCGGAGCTGATGATACTGGTGGCCCGGGAGTACTTCCTCCCGCCAATCGGGTCCTCGCGAAACTCCGTCTGAGCGAGCTTGCGAATGGATTCGTCGATGACCGGCCTGACCCTCTCAAGGTAATCTGGCGGCACGGCGGCCGAGGGTGTTCGAGCGTTCATCGCCTCGCCTGTCCATGGAAAAAAGGTGACACCTAAGCACTTCCTTTACTCCCCATGTGATGCGAATAATGGCCGGTGGTCAATCAATCGATGGCTCGGGGTCCAGATGGCTGAAGACGTGGCGGCGGGTGAGATTCAAAGCGGGGAATTCGATCTGGTTCCAGACCCCCGCGTATTACCCATGCTCGGGGAGATCAACCTTGAGCTTTGGCGGTGCATCGCGGAGTTGGCCGATAATTCCATAGACGGGTTCCTGCATGCCATTCGTTCGGGGGCGCCGATCCTGGCGTCGCGTGTGGACGTCGCCCTCCCGGTGTCGGACAACGAAAGGGCGATGGTCCGCCTGATGGACAATGGTCCCGGCATGACGCCCGAGACCTTGCAAACCGCCGTCCGCGCCGGGTGGTCTGGCAACAATCCGGTCGACAACCTCGGTCTGTTCGGCATGGGCTTCAACATCGCCACCGCCCGCATGGGCACCATGACGGAGGTGTGGACGACCCGGGCAGGTGACGCGGAATGGCACGGCGTCCGAATTGACTTCGACCTGCTGCGCACTCAGCGCACGTTCAAGGCGCCTCACCTGACCAAGGCCAAGATCGAGCCATCCCAGCACGGTACAGAGATCGTCATCAGCAGGCTCAAGCCGGAGCAGAGGGTTTGGCTGTCTAAGGGCGCAAATCACGGCATCGTCCGAAAGATGCTGGCTCAGACCTACTCGTCCATGCTACGGCCGAATGGCCAGCCGCTGACCTTCCAGCTATTCGTGAACAACAAATTGGTGCCCCAGCGCCTGCATTGCGTTTGGAACCCGGACCGTGTCGCCACTCTCGCCGACCTCGGCGACGTCCCGGCGGTCATCTTTTTCAATTTCCAGATCTCCAGCCGGGTTAATTGCGGCCATTGCATGAGCTGGCTGCCCGGCGGGACCGACGTCAGCGAGCCATGCCCAGTATGCGGAACACCCGGGTCGCTACTGGCCCGCCAGCGCAATGTGCGCGGCTGGATTGGCCTACAGCGGTATCTCGACAAGACCGAGTTCGGGTTCGATTTCGTCCGCAATGGCCGGAAAATCGAGATCGCCAACAAGGATTTGTTCGTCTGGCGCCGCGACGATGTTGAGGAGCCGGAATATCCCATTGACGACCAGCGCGGTCGCGGCCGCTTCGTCGGCGAAATCCACATTGACCATTGCCGGGTCGACTACGCCAAGCAGCGCTTCGACCGCAACGACCCGGCTTGGATGGAGATGGTCCAGCTTATCCGGGGCGAAGGGCCACTACGGCCTGAGAAGGCCCGAGAACTTGGGTTCGGACAGAATGACAGCCCCCTGTTTCGGCTGTTCAAGGCATACCGGCGCACCAGCCCGCAGTCGACCATGGCGGGCGCATGGAAGCGCATCCTGATTGTTCGCGACAACGACCGCGCGCTGGAGATGGCCCGACGATTCCATGATGGCGACCCAGATTTCCAGTCGGACGCCAAGTGGTGGGATTTGATCCAGGAGGCCGACACCGACGCCCTCTATGGCACCGGCGGCCGGGCCAAGCCCGCCGCTTGCGGCGGTCAGGATACCACGACGGCGCATCCGGACGCGGAGCTGCCGGAAGGTCTGTTCGGCGATGGCGACGTGGGCGCCGCAGCCGGTTCCGACGTCGTGACCGCGGCGCCAGTGCCGCCCAGGCCCGCGAGGCGCCTCATTCCGTCGTTGTCCCGCCGGTACGACTTGCCGTCCGCAGCGGCATCCTGGCCGGTGGAGGTGTTCGAGACCACGGATGGAGACCCCGTGCTGTCCAATGGCCTACCATGGTCGCTGTTCATTTTTAACACGGCCACTCGCGCCTACCACTTCGTCTACAACCGGGACCACGAGGTCTTCCAATCCATCACCCTGACCCCCCAGGACGCGTTGATGACGGAATTGGCCTGGCAGGCCGTCGAAATTCTGCGTGGGACCCGCGAGGAGAAGCCGCTGGCAGCCCTCATCGCCGAATTCCGGCAGTCCTACATCAAGTCGGAGAAGCTTGAGCCGCGGCAGATGGCCGCCGACGCCAGCGAGGCGCTGGCCGGCATCGCTGACATGATCATCGACAACTGTCCGCCTGATGAACGCGGGGATCTGTTCAACGGGTTGCCGCTCGAGGAGCAGCAGGAAATTATGCGCAGTTTGGCGGCGCGCAACATCCGCCCGGACACAGCCATCTCCGACGGATCGTTCCTGCGCTACCCACCCTTCCACATCCTGACTAAGGTGCTGGATGGCCGTCCCGAGCTATTTTTTGATGGCGCGATTTGGGACGAGCCCTATGACGCCCTCGACTACCGAGATCCGGCCCTCACCAACAGCGCGCGCACCGACGTCCGCGAACGCTACCGCTCCCGCATCGCCGACGCGGTCTGGTTGTCGCGCCTGGACAACGCGGTGCCCGAGCGAGCGACTCGCGAGGAACTCATTCGGGCACTGATGTCGATCAGGCTGCTGAAGCCGGACGTGGAGCCCGCATGAGAGACACGGTTTTCCTTGACGAACGGCGGCTGTTGGCCGGACCGTGGCAGGCGTTCGAGCGCGACGTCGCCCGGGCACTGATCGCAGCCGGGTTCGCCGATGTCCGTATCATCGGCGGAAGCGGCGACCGGGGTGGCGACGTCCTGGCGGTGAAAGACGGCAAGATCTGGGTGGTGCAGTGCAAGCACACCACCCTGTCGTCTCCTGCCAAGGAGGCTGTCACCGAGGTGGTTGCCGCTGGCCGCTTCTACGAGGCGGATAGGATGGTGGTGGCCTGTTCAAGGTTGCCGGGACCCGCCTTCATCCAAGAGAGGGAACGGCAAGCGCGACTGGACATTAAGGTCGACGTCCTGGGGCCTCCCGAACTCCGGGCACTCCTGAACAAAGTGCCGGAGTACGCCCCCGTCCGCCGCGAACTCCGGGAATACCAGCGTGACGCTGTGGCCAAGTTCCGCGAGGCGCTGGTGGATGTCGGGCGTGGGCAGGTCGTTCTGGCCACCGGACTCGGCAAGACGGTGGTGATGGCGGAACTGGTCGCCGACCTCTATCGCGACGGCTTGATTCCCGGCAACCGCATCCTGGTGCTGGCCGACAAGCGCGAGCTCATCAAGCAACTGGTCATCGGCTTTTGGAACCAGTTGCCCAAATGGGTGCCAACACATGTACTCTCCGGCGACGAAGAGCCGAGCTTCTGGGACGGCATCACCTTCGCGACCGTGCAGAGCATCGCCAGCCGGAAGGACAAGCTGCCGTCGTTTGGCCTCATCCTGGTGGACGAAGCGCATCACATCGGCGCACCGACCTTCCTGGAAGCCATCGAAGCCATCGCGCCGCCCATGCTGGGCGGGGTGACCGCCACGCCGTGGCGGGGTGACGACGTCGACATCGATCAGATCCTCGGGCAGCCGCTGGTGCGCATCGGCATCGCGGAAGGGCTAAGGAAGAAGTTCCTGTCCGAGGTCGACTACCGGCTCCTGGCCGACAACATCGACTGGAGCATCGTGCAGGAGCGGTCCCACCACCGATATTCCCTGGGTCAGCTGAACAAACGCCTCATCATCCCCACGCGGGATGATGAGGCGGCCAGGCAGGTGGCCGAGGTCTTCAAGAACGAGGGGCGTCGGGGCGGCATCATCTTCTCCTCCGGCATCGAGCATGCGCAGCAGTTCGCAGGGCGGCTCCGCGCCTATGGGCTACGGGCAGAGGCCATCTCGTCCTATCAGGATGCGCGCGAGCGCGACAAGCTTATGGCGCGCTTCCGCAAGGGCGAAATCGACATCATGACCAGCGTCGACCTCTTCAACGAGGGCGTCGACGTGCCGGACGTGGACCTGGTGGCGTTCATGCGGGTCACGCACAGCCGTCGTATTTTCATCCAGCAAATCGGCCGCGGCCTACGGACCAGTCCCAAGAAGGACAAGGTCATCGTTCTCGACTTCGTCAGTGACCTCCGTCGGCTTGCCGAAGTGGTGGAACTGGAGAAAGCTGCCAAGGGCGGCGATCTTGAGCAGTTGCCGATGGGCTCCAACATCGTCCGCTTCCGGGAAGCCTCCGCAGGCAGCTTCATGGTAGAATGGCTGAAGGATCAGGCCGACCTGATGCTTCGCGAAGGAGACTCTAATTTGGAGATTCCGATGTTCGACTTCCCCGATGTGCCACAGCCGGGGAGCGTGCAATGAGCGTCCCGGATGCGATCAGGGCCGAGGTCAAGGATTATCTTTGGGCGGAGGCCGACCGGCTCTACTGGTCCACCTTGTCGGCGGGCGAAAAGGCGCGCTGGTACGGCTTTTGGACCGAAAGCGAGGTGGTGGGGCGTCGGCTGGCGCCCTTCCTCGACCCTAGGAAAATCCGCGTCTACATCAAAGATACGCTGCTCAAGTCCTACACCCGGGAACGGATGGCCGATGTCGGCCCGATCATGAATCTGCTCGGCATGCCCGCCGGGGAGGAGGCTATCCGCGAGTTTATCAAGCCCCACGGCCGCCTATTCGCCGATGGCCGCTTGGTCGCCTGGAGCAAGGCCGCGGACTGGAAGCTCACCTTGATGACGATCCACGAGCGTGCCTACACCATTCCTGGGGCGCGAGCTTATGGCGTCGCCCTGCTTGAGGCAGCCACCAAACACCCCGATGAGGACACCCGGGCCGTTGTCGAGGAGGCAGCTCGGCGGCTTTCCGTGGAACAGTTGGTTTGGATGGACTGAATTGTTCCTGCGGTAGGCTGCCACCAGCCTCCTATCATTCAAGGCGCGCCCCCACCTCTTCGCATACGCCCTCAACCAGCGCCGCGACATCATTCAGAAATGAATTGCGATCCGGTGACGGGACGACGTCCGGCACTGGTGCGGCACGCTCATAGATCCGTTCGCCAATGATCGAGGCCCGGTGGAAACTCGACCCTCGGCCGGACTGATTGAAGGCCAACTCTCGGCGAAAGGACCGAGGTCCTCACCGATCGAAGCAAGCACATTTTCTGCCGAGGCGAGGACATGCCGCTCCCGCGCGGCGGCATTTGGCAGATTGTCGCCGACGACCTCGTCGAAATGCGTGAACACCAGCAGGAGCTTGCTGGCGCCGCCCGAGGCAATTAAGTCCTTCATGGCCGCGACCGGCGCGGCCTGCATTGGAATGGTTGCGTTGTCGACGAGAATCACTGCATCGGAGGCCTGGATACGCCGTGCCAGCGAGCTGGATATCGCCGCGACGGATTTCGGTGTGTGCCCGAGGCCTTCCCCGTCAAGCAGGACGATTTTGGGCTGCGACCCCTCATTCCATGACGGATAGAATGGACCGGCCACCCTAACGCCGTTGACAAGGGGGGTCAGCAACCGGCCGAAGTGCGACGCCTGGTTCCCGGAGAAGCGTGTCACCGCCTTGACGAAGGATTGCCGGTCATCCGTCTTCCAGGACCAGGATTGTGGCCATCCCTGCCTGTTGCGGCGTACATTTCCCGCGCCCTCCAGCAACGCGAAGCGCAGATCGATCTCATCCATCAGATCGTCGCCCAGCCGGTGGAACTCCTCATCCTCGCGAAGGGCACGATCGAGGCATTCCTCGAACAACTCGTCAACCACACGCTGGTCGTCTTCATTAAGCGCGCCCAGTTTGGCGCGCGACAATTACGGTGGCCGGTCAGCGACAATTAGGATGACCGGTATGAGACACCGTCGAGTAGCACCTATACCGCTATCACAAGCAAGCATTGCTCAGCAATAAGGAAGTGCAGCGACAATTACGGTAATTGTC
>NZ_CAINTR010000109.1 GCF_903853455.1 uncultured Magnetospirillum sp. | reverse complement strand
GGCGCGGCACGCGCTGGTTGGCCTGCACGAAGGCCGCGATGGCCGCGCCCTCGCCGCGCAATAGGTGCTTGCCGTAGTCGCCCGCGCCGGAGCCGAGCCGCGCTCCACCCGCGCCGCCGCCGCCGCCGCCGCCGCCGCCGCCGGACCCGACTCCGCCGCCCAAGCCAAACCCGCTGTACACGCCACCGTCCGAGCCGCCGATCGGCGGTCCCGGCTCGACCTCACAGCCGCTCCAGCAGAACCAGAACGCGCTGGGCCTCGACCAGACCTCGCCGCTGGGTAAGCCCGAATCGCTCGACCTCATGCTGGTGGCCTCGGTCGGCAACAAGTTCGTGATTCCGGAACAGCCCGCCACCGTCGAGGTGCCGCCCAATATCTTCCGCCACACCAATCCCAGCGAGCCGCTGGCCTTCGAGGCGCATAAGCCCGACGGCAGCCCGCTGCCGAAATGGCTGGTGTTCGATTCCCGCAACCTGACCTTCCGGGGTACGCCGCCCGATTCGGCACGCGGTCCGGTCGATATCGTCATCGCCGCCAAGGACACCCGTGGCGCCAAGGCCGAGGCCCAGTTCCGTATCCTGGTCGGACGCGACGCCGCCGACGACGCGCCGGTGCAGCAAGGCACCAAGGGTCCGGCCCCCGACGCCAAGCCGGCACCCAAGGCGCTGCCCAACAACGCGCCTCGCGACAGCGGCGACCGCCGGAGCGATGCCGGACCGGCGGCGGCCGAACGTCATGCCGCCCTGGGCGGAGCCTGGTTCGCCTCGCTGACGGCACCGCAAACGGGCAAGGACCATCATCCCGGTCTGGCGGCACAAATTCAACGAGCCTCGGCCACCGGACGGCTGGCCCAGGCGCAAGCATTGGTCCGAACCCTGGGGGGGTGAGGGTGGTTCGATTTTTGAGGGGAAGAGAGTTTCCGACATGAGAGCATATCGTATTCTGCCGCTGCTGCTGGCCACCACGGCGCTTGCCGCCTGTTCGGTCCGTCCCGACCCCATCACTCCGGCGGAGCATCTTTTGCGGGCGCAGCAGGACTACAAGGCGCTGTACGCCGACTTCGTGCCGCTGCCCGAGGCGTTGACCCTGGAAGAGGCCATCGCCCGCGCCCTCAAATACAATTTCGACAACCAATTGTCCAAATCCGAGGTCGGCCTGCAGGTTCGCCAGTTCGATCTGGCCTGGGCCCAGATCCTGCCCAAGCTGGCGGTCGATGCCGGCTACAACTGGCGCGACAACGACGCCGCCTCGTCGTCGTTCGCCATGAGCTCGCACACCCAGTCGCTGGAAAGCTCCTATTCCACCGAGCGCGAGCATTACACCGCCGACCTCCAGTTCACCTGGAACCTGCTCGACGCCGGCGTCAGCTATTTCCAGGCCCGCCAGCAGGGCTACCGCGCCCTGATGGCGGTGGAGCGGCGCCGCAAGGTCCTCAACAACATCGTCAAGGAGACCCGCTCGGTCTACTGGCGCTCCATGACCGCCCAGCGCCTGCTGCCGCGCATCGAGCCGGTGCTGATCGACGCCGAGAAGGCGCTGGAGAATTCGCGCCAAGCCAACAAGGACAGCCTCCAGCCGCCGCTTCAGGCCCTGGAATACCAGCAGACCATGTTGCAGGTGATCGGCCAGTTGCGGCGCATCCGCACCGAGCTGATGTCGGCCCGGTCGCAACTGGCGGCCCTGATCAACGCGCCGCCCAGCGCCGAATTGCGGCTGGCCCAGGAGGCCATGCCCCCGGCTCCGGTCAACATGGGCGGCGCCGACGTGCCCAAGCTCGAATCGCTGGCCTTGTTCATGCGCCCGGAACTGCGGGAAGAAGCCTACCAGGAGCAGATCGACCGCCAGAACGTCTACAAGGAAATCGTCAAGATGATGCCGGGCGTGTCCCTGCTCTCCAGCTTGAACTACGATTCCAACACCTTCCTGTTCAACAACACCTGGGCCGAGGCTGGCGTCCGGGTGTCGTACAATCTGGTGAACCTGTATCAGGGACCGTTGGCCATCGACGCGGCCGAGGCCGGCGTCGAGGTGTCGCGCGTTCGCCGGCTGGCCCTGTCGGTGGCGGTGCTCACCCAGGTCAACCTCGCCTACCAGCAATTGCTGCGCTCCGGCGAGATGCTGCAGACCGCCACCGCCATCGACGATGTCCAGCGCAAGATCGCCCAGGTGGTCGGCTCGGCCGCCACCGCCAGCGCCCAATCCGACGCCGAGAAGATCCGACGCTTCCTCAACGCCACGGCGGCGGAGCTGGAGCGTGACCGCGCCTTCAGCGAGGTTCATGCCTCGTTGGGCAATCTCTACGCCGCGCTGGGCGTCGATCTGGTCCCCCCGACGGTGGAGCTCAACGACCTCAAGAGCCTGACCGCCGACGTCAAGCACGCCATCGCCGACTGGGAAGCCGGCCGCATGCCCGAACTGCCGCCCCTCCCCGCCGCCACCGAGCCCGCCGCCGAGTCCACCCAGGCGGCGCCCGCCGCCAAGGACGAAGCCGCCCGGGACCCCGCCATGGACCCCGACAATCGCCTCGGAACGCTCGTCGGCAAGTTGTACGCCACGCTTACCGACAGTCCTGCCACCTCCGCGACGGAGGCGACCCGGTGATCCATGGCTGGAAGGCGGGGCGGCGGCTCGCCGCCGCCGCCATCGGGCTGATCCTGGCCGCGGCGGCGCAAGCGGAACCGCCGGCGCGGCGCGATTCGTTCAAGGAGATCGGCGGCGAACCCACCGCCGCCGACCGCGACATCCGGGTCCAGATCACCGCCAAAACCGCCACCACCATCGGCGCCAGCATGACCGGCCGGCTGGCCCACTTCCCCCTGCGCGACGGCGACCGCTTCAAGGAAGGCCAAGTCCTGGCCCGCTTCGATTGCGGCGTGGCCGAGGGCGCGGCGGCGCGAGCGCGGGCGACCGCCGACAAGAAGAAGAAGGTGCTCGAGACCAGCGAGAAGCTGCGCCAGCTTGGGTCCAACAGCGCCCTGGAACTGGAAATCGCCGCCGCCGAGGTCCATGAGGCCACCGCCGAAGCCGCCGCCGCCCAAGCGATGGTGGCCAAGTGCCAAATCCTCGCCCCCATCTCCGGCCGGGTGGGCGCCATCATGGTGCGCGAGTTCCAGCATGTGTCGGAAGGGGCTCCTCTGCTGGAGATCCTCGACGACCGCAACCTGGAAATGGAACTGATCGTGCCGTCGCGCTGGCTGGCCTGGCTGAAACCCGGCCTGCGCTTCACCGTCGCCGTCGATGAGACCGGCCACAGCTACAAGGCCGAGATTTTCCGCCTGTCCGGCAAGGTCGACGCGGTCAGCCAGTCCATCAAGGTCTATGGCCGTCTGGTCGAGCCCGCCCCGGAGCTGCTGCCGGGCATGAGCGGCAAGGCCCAACTGACGCCGCCATGACCGATACCGCCGATTCCCAGGCCCATCGCCTCGGACTGCTGGTCCAACTGGAGCATCGCGCCCGGCAGGCCGGACGGGCCGAGCTGTCCTTCGTCATGGTCAACGAGACCGCTCAGGTGCTGGCCTACCGCCAAGCCGCCCTGTGGCGCGCCGACGACGCAGGCAGCGGCGCCGGGCGGCTGGAAGCGCTGTCGGGAGTGGCGGCACCGGAAGCCAACGGCCCCTATGTCCGCTGGCTCGGCCGCCTGCTGGGACATCTGTCGGCCTTGCCGCCGTGGGACCAGCCCCGGCTGGTCGCCGCCGAGGACCTGCCGCCCGACCTGGCCGGCGACTGGCAGGAATGGCTGCCGCCCCACGCGGTATGGTGCCCCCTGGCGCGGGTCGGCGGCGCGCCGCTGGGTGGTCTGCTGTTCGCCCGTCCCGAGCCGTGGAGCGAAGGCGAGCGGCAGGTGCTGACCCTGTTGGCCGACCATTACGCCCAGTGCTGGATCCTGACCCATCTCGGCCCTGCCGGGCCACCTTGGACCGAACGCTTCCGGCAACGGCGCAAGCTGATCGCCGGTCTGGCCGTGGCGGCGGTGGTGCTGGCAGTGCTGCCGATCCGCCAATCGGCGCTGGTGCCGGCCGAGGTGGTGGCCATCGACCCGGCCCAGATCCGCGCCCCGTTCGATGGGGTGGTCGATGTCATCCATGTCGAGCCCAATGCCGAGGTCAAGGCCGGCACGATTCTGGCCTCGCTGGAGACCCGGCAGCTGCGCACCCGGTTGCGGGTGGCGCAGAAGGCGCGCGAGATCGCCGAGGCCGAGTTCGTCCAGGCGTCGCAGCAGGCCATGACCGACGACAAGGCCAAGGGCAAGCTGGCGCTGCTGCGGGCCAAGGTCGAGCAGCAGGGGGCCGAATTGACCTATGCCGAGGACCTGCTGGCGCGTTCCGACCTGACCGCCCCCACCGACGGGATCGCCATCTTCGATTCCCCCGCCGACTGGATCGGCAAGCCGGTCTCGGTGGGCGAGCGCATCATCCTGGTGGCCGATCCCGCCAAGGTGGAACTGGAGATGCAGGTGCCGGTAGCCGAGGCGGTCACCTTCGACACCGGCGCCGAGGTGGAGTTCTTCCGCAACGTCTCCCCCGAACATCCGTTGGCCGCCCGGGTGGTGTTCGCCAGCTATTCCAGCGCGGTCACCGCCGAGGGCGTGGCCGCCTACCGTTTCCGCGCCCGACTCGAAGGGGACGAGCCGCCGCGCATCGGCCTCAAGGGCACCGCCAAGCTCTACGGTCCCCGGCGGCCGCTGGTGGTCTGGCTGCTGCGGCGGCCGCTGGCGGTGGTGCGGCAATGGCTGGCCCTGTGACGCTGACGCCGCTGCGCGACGACCTGCGCCTGCTGCCCGGACCGGCGGCACCGGACGGGACGCCCAGTTGGACGCTGTACGATCCGGCGGCCCACCGTTTCATCCGGCTGGGCTGGACCGAGTTCGAGATCCTGGCCCGCTGGGCGTTGGGCGAGGCCGAGGCGGTGGCCGCCGCGATCCGTGCCGAGACGCCGCTGAGCGTATCGGCGGACGATGTGGCCCGCATGCTGGACTTCGCCGCCCGCGCCGAGTTGCTGCGCCCCCTCGACCCCACCTCCAGCCTGCGCCTCGGCCAGCGGGTGGCACAGGCCCGGCTGGCGCCCCATCTCTGGCTGTTGAAGAACTACCTGTTCCTGCGGGTGACCCTGCTCAACCCCGACCGGCTGCTGGCGCGCCTGCTGCCCTGGGTGAGCTGGGCCTTTCGCCCCTGGTTCCCCGCCCTCCTGGCCGCCCTGAGCGCGCTGGGCCTGTTCCTGGTGGGGCGACGTTGGGACATGTTCACCCACGAGATGTCCTACGTCTTCTCGGCCGAGGGCGCCCTGATGGTCGCGGTCGCCCTGTCGCTGGCCAAGGTGGCCCACGAATTCGGCCACGGCCTCGCCGCGCGGCATTTCGGCTGCCGGGTGCCGGCCATGGGGGTGGCGCTGCTGGTGATGTGGCCGGTATTGTGGACCGACGTCACCGATTCCTGGAAGCTCACCGACCGCCGCCAGCGTCTGGCCATCGACGCCGCAGGCATGGCCGCCGAGATCATGCTGGCGGTGGCGGCGTCGGTGCTGTGGGGCCTGCTGCCGGACGGCGCCCTGCGCTCGGCGGTGTTCCTGCTGTCCGGTTCCACCTGGCTGCTGACCCTGGCGGTCAACCTGAACCCTTTCATGCGGTTCGACGGCTATTTCCTGCTGTCGGACTCCCTTCGCCGGCATGGTGGTGGACGTGCTGCCGGCCCTGCGGCCGGGGCTGTGGCTGGCCAAGCATGAGCCGCTGGCCCTGCTGATCGACCCGGCCACCATGGTGGCCGAGGCCTATGTGCCGGAAGCGGCCCTCGACCGCCTGCGTCCCGGCGCCCGGGCCCGCTTCATCCCCGAGGATGACGGCCCCGCTATCGAGATGGTCCTCGACACCATCGACCGGGCGGCGACCAAGGAGCTTGCCGCCGTCGAACTGGCCTCGCCCCACGGCGGCCCTATCGCCGCCCGCCAGGATGCCGGCCACCGCCTGATTCCCGAGCAATCCCTCTACCGCTTGCGTCTCAGACCCGCCGAGGGATCCGGCGCCATCGCCCATCGGCGGCGCGGCTGGGTGGCGATCCAGGCGGAAGCGACCTCGCCGGCCATCGAGGTCTGGCGGCTGAGCGTGGCCGCCGTGATCCGCGAAAGCGGTCTGTAAATCCCCGTCCGTTGTTGATTCCGTTACATTTATGCTGAATTATTTATCCCGCCGCTTGTGTGAAGTATTTCACACTCCGACTTTTGTTATAGTTGCTATCCTGTACCAAAGGCTGGCGAAACAGATCGGCCAACAGGGGAAGGTGTGAGATCAACAAAGTCCCTGCCAACAGCAATCGGGCCGAACGCTCGCGACACGACAGCGAGAAGCTGTTTCGTTGCATCTTCGAAGGCATGAACGATCCCATCCTGCTGCTCCGGGACGGGCAGTTCGTGGATTGCAACACCGCCACGCTGAGGCTGCTGGGCTACCATTCCAAGGCGGAATTCCTCAACCGGCGCCCCAGCGACATCTCCCCCGCCGTCCAGCCCGATGGCCGGTCCTCCGAGGACAAGGCGGCGGAGTTGATCGCCACCGCCCTGCGGGAGGGCTACCACCGGTTCGAATGGATCCATGCCAGAGCCGATGGTTCCGCCATCCCGGTCGAGGTCACCCTGACCCCCATAACGGTGGCTGGCGAGTTGATCCTGCACACCCTGTGGCGCGACATCACCGAACGCAAACGGGCGGAAGAGGCCTTGGCGGAATACAGCCGCGACCTCGAAGCCCTCAACCGGGAACTCGCCGCGTCCAACGCCCACCTTGCCGCCGCCCATCAGGAGTTGGAGCGCTTGGCCATGCGCGATACCCTGACCGGAGCCTGGAACCGCCGATACCTGGGCGAAATCACCCAGCAGGAAATCCTTCGGATGGAGCGGTACGGCCATCCGGTCTCCCTGATCTTCATCGACCTGGACCACTTCAAGCAGATCAACGACACCCACGGCCATGCCGCCGGCGACGCGGTGCTGAGCGCGTTCTGCGACGTCGCGCGCCAGTGCATGCGCGCCACCGACATGCTGGGGCGCTGGGGCGGCGAGGAATTCGTCATCGCCATGCCCAACAGCGGGCTGATGATCGCCAGCCTGCTGGCCGAACGCATCCGCACCGCCATGATGGCGCACCAATTCCCGCTGGTGGGCTCGGTCACCGCCAGTTTCGGCGTCGCCGAATGCCGGGCGGGCGAGACCTGGGAGTGCTGGCTGGCCCGCGCCGATGCCGCCCTCTATTCCGCCAAGCAGGCCGGCCGCAATCGGGTGATCGCCGACGCCTCCGACTGGCACGAGACGGATCAGGCCGAGTTGTTGGATCTCGCCTTCCTGCGTCTGGTCTGGCGCGACGCCTATGAAAGCGGTCATGCCGAGATTGACCGGCAACACCGCAATTTGTTCGATCACGCCAATACCCTGCTCACCGCCGTGATCGGTGACCGGCCGAAGGGCGAGATCCTGCCGCTGATCAAGATCCTGCAGGCCGATCTGCTGACACACTTCGCCGACGAAGAAGCGCTTCTGCGAACCACCCGCTATGCCGAGACCGACCACCACGTCGCCGTCCATCAGGCCCTGGTGGAACGGGCACAGGATCTGGCGGCGAATTTCCAGGCCGACGCGCTGGCGCTTGGCGATCTCTTCAATTTCCTCGCCTACGACGTGGTGGCCAAGCACATGCTGTCGGAAGACCGGAAATTCTTTCCCCACCTCGCCCCCTTGGCCGAAGCGGCGAACTGAAATCTCGACATTGCAAACCGCTCGCGGTCGGGAGTAGGGTTCCAGCCCGGCTTTACCAGGATCATCCCGATGCGCCCCGATCTCGCGGCCAAATACGACCTTCGGGTCCCCCGCTACACCTCCTATCCCACCGCTCCCCATTTCCATCCCGGCGTGACCGGCGAAACCTATGGCGGATGGCTGGGCGGCATTGATCCCAAGTTGGAACTGTCGCTCTACCTCCACATCGCCTTCTGCGCCGAGATGTGCTGGTTCTGCGGCTGCCACACCAAGATCACCAAGCGCTATGGCCCGGTCGCCGCCTACATGGAAGCGCTGTGGCGCGAGATCGAGCTGGTGGCCGAGGCCCTGCCCGACCGCATGGTGGCGCGCCACATCCATTTCGGCGGCGGCAGCCCGACCATCCTCAAATCCGACGATTTCGTCCGCACCATCGACCTGCTGAAAAGCCGCTTCCTGCTGAAGGACGGTGCCGAAGTGGCGGTGGAACTGGACCCGCGCACCGCCGACGAGGCCTATGTCAAGGCCATGGCCGGCGCCGGCGTCACCCGGGCCTCCATCGGGGTGCAGGATCTCGACCCCAAGGTGCAGCAGGCCATCAACCGCATCCAACCCTACGAGGTCACCGACCGGGTGGTGGGCTGGCTGCGCCAATACGGCGTGCCCGAGGTCAATATCGATCTGATCTACGGTCTGCCCCATCAGACCCTGGATGGGTTGCTGAAGACCATCGACACCTCGATCACGGGCTTCGCGCCCCGGCGGGTGGCGCTGTTCGGCTATGCCCATGTGCCGTGGATGAAGAAGCACATGCGGCTGATCCCCGACGAGACCCTGCCCGACACCAACACCCGCTGGCAGCAATACGAGCAGGGCTGCAAGCTGCTGACCGAGACCCACGGCTATGTCCAGATCGGCCTCGACCATTTCGCCGCTCCCGACGACGCCATGGCCGTCGCGCTTAGGACCAAGCGGCTGCACCGCAATTTCCAGGGCTACACCACCGACAGCGCCACCACCCTGATCGGTTTCGGCGCCTCGGGGATCGGTTCGCTGCCCCAGGGCTATGTGGTCAACGAGGGCGAGGTCCACGCCTATCAGCGCAGCATCGCCGAGGGCAAGCTGTCCACCTCGCGCGGGGTCGCCATCACCGATGACGACCGCCTGCGGCGCGAGATCATCGAACGCCTGATGTGCGACCTGGAAATCGACCTGGACGCCGTCGCCGGCCGCCATGGCGTCAGCGCCAGCCAGTTCGGCCCCGAACTGGCCAGCCTCGCCCCGCTTCAGGCCGACGGCCTGGTCAAGGTCGATGGCCACCGCATCACCGTGACCCATGACGGCCGCACCCTGGTCCGCGCCGTCTGCGCCGCCTTCGACCGCTATCTCAAGGCGGGAGAGCAGCGCCACTCCAAGGCGGTTTGACCCCACCCCCGCCCCGCTCATGCGGGCGGGGTTTCCTCCACCCATGTAATTTCAGGCACTCCCCGCACGGGTGTTCTCCCGCAGCCTTGATCCAGGCAGATTGGGCACCGTCATCGACAGCGACCAAAAAGCGTCCCCAACCGGGACAATGTTCGATCAAGGGAGAATTCCGACCATGGATCAGTCCAAGCGATACGCCAATCTCGGCCTCACGGAAGAGAGCCTGATCGAGGGCGGGCGCCATGTGCTGTGCGCCTATCGCATGAAGCCGAAATCCGGTCACGGCTACCTCGCCACCGCCGCCCATTTCGCCGCCGAGTCCTCCACCGGCACCAATGTGGAGGTCTGCACCACCGACGACTTCACCCGTGGCGTCGACGCCTTGGTCTACCAGGTCGACGAGCCGCGCGAGTTGATGAAGATCGCCTATCCGGTGGACCTGTTCGACCGCAACATCATCGACGGCCGCGCCATGATCGCGTCCTTCCTGACCCTGACCATCGGCAACAACCAGGGCATGTCGGACGTGGAATACGCCAAGATGGTCGATTTCTACGTACCGCCCAAATACCTGCAACTGTTTGACGGCCCCGCCTGCAACATCACCGATATGTGGCGGGTGCTGGGGCGGCCGCAGGAGAATGGCGGCATGGTGGTCGGCACCATCATCAAGCCGAAGCTTGGCCTGCGGCCCCAGCCCTTCGCCGATGCCTGCTACCAGTTCTGGCTGGGCGGCGATTTCATCAAGAACGACGAGCCTCAGGGCAACCAGGTGTTCGCGCCGCTGAAGGAGACCATGCGGCGGGTGGCCGACGCCATGAAGCGGGCCCAGGACGAGACCGGCCAGGCCAAGCTGTTCTCGGCCAACATCACCGCCGACGACCCGGCCGAGATGCTGGCGCGCGGCCATTACATCCTGGAGACCTTCGCCGAGAACGCTGGCCACGTCGCCTTCCTGGTCGACGGCTACGTCGCCGGTCCCACCGCCGTCACCACCTGTCGCCGGAACTTCCCCGGCCAGTTCCTGCACTATCACCGGGCCGGCCACGGCGCCGTCACCAGCAACCAGTCCAAGCGCGGCTACACCGTGCTGGTCCACATGAAGATGGCGCGCCTGCTGGGCTCCAGCGGCATCCACACCGGCACCATGGGTTACGGCAAGATGGAAGGCGACCCCACCGAGAAGATGGTGGCCTACATGCTGGAGCGCGACGTCGCCGAGGGACCGTATTTCCGCCAGGACTGGTGCGGCATGAAGGCCTGCACTCCCATCATCTCGGGTGGAATGAACGCCTTGCGGCTGCCCGGCTTCTTTGCCAATCTCGGGCATTCCAACGTCATCCAGACCTCGGGTGGCGGTGCGTTCGGCCACAAGGACGGGCCGGTGGCCGGCGCCATGTCGCTGCGTCAAGCGCATCAAGCCTGGGTCGAAGGAGCCGATCTGCTGGACTACGCCAAGGATCATCCCGAATTGAAGGGGGCTTTCGCGTCCTTCTCGGCCGATGCCGACAAGCTCTATCCCAACTGGCGGGAAAAACTGCGCATCGCCTGAACCGGCGGAATTTCGGCGGGACCGGGCGGCCACAAGCCCGCTCGCCGGCAAGAGAGGAGAGGCACACCGTGTCGAGGAAGCATCCGATCATCGCCATCACCGGCTCGTCCGGCGCCGGGACCAGCACCGTCAAGGAAGCGTTCGAGCACATGTTCCGGCGCGAAGGCATCAAGCCGGCCATCGTCGAGGGCGACAGCTTCCACCGCTATAACCGCCTCGACATGAAGAAGGCCATGGCCGAGGCCGAGAAGAAGGGCCGCCGCACCTTCAGCCATTTCGGCCCCGACGCCAATCTGTTCGCCGAGTTGGAGGAGCTGTTCGGCAGCTATGGCGACACCGGCCGCGGCCGGCGGCGTCTTTATGTCCACAACGACGAGGAAGCCACCCGCTTCTCCCATCTGGGCATCGGCTCCGGCGAGTTCACCCCGTGGGAGGACATCCCCGAGGACACCGACTGTCTGTTCTACGAGGGCCTGCACGGCTGCGTCGCCACCAAGGACGTCAACGTCGCCCAGCATGCCGACCTCAAGATCGGCGTGGTGCCGGTGATCAACCTGGAATGGATTCAGAAGATCCACCGCGACACCCGCCAGCGCGGCTATTCCGAGGAAGCGGTGATGGACACCATCCTGCGCCGCATGCACGACTACGTTCACTACATCGTGCCGCAGTTCAAGCTGACCGACATCAACTTCCAGCGGGTCCCCATCGTCGATACCTCGGACCCCATCATCGCCCGCGACATCCCCACCGCCGACGAAAGCCTGGTGGTGATCCGCTTCCGCAAGCCCGACCGCTTCCGGGTCGATTTTCCCTTCCTGCTCCAGATGCTCAAGGATTCGTGGATGAGCCGGCGCAACACCATCGTGGTGCCCGGCGGCAAGATGGGCCTGGCCATGGAACTGATTCTAACCCCGATCCTGCGCCGGATCATGGAGGACCGCCGGTCCGTCCTGGGCTGACGAAGGAGCCGGCGGGGATAACACCCCGCCGACCTTTTTTGTCCCTCACGCGCCGGGCGCCCATCTCCGATGGGCTTGGCTTTCGCGGCACGAGCCGCGCGCCCTCAACGGGCATAGTCGCTGCGCTCCGTGTCCCTCACGCGCCGGGCGCCCATCTCCGATGGGCTTGGCTTTCGCGGCACGAGCCGCGCCGGCCCTCAACGGGCATAGTCGCTGCGCTCCGTGTCCCTCACGCGCCGGGCGCCCATCTCCGATGGGCTTGGCTCTCGCGGCACGAGCCGCGCCGGCCCTTGGCCGCAACTCCTCGCCAAGGCTCGTCGGCATGAATGTCCCCTCGCCCGCTTGCGGGAGAGGGAGGTAGCCGCCGCGCAGCGGTGGGAGGGTGAGGGCCCCCTCACCCCACCTGGGGCAATTCGGCCAGGGCGGCGTCCAGGGCCGACTGGTCGTAGGTGGTGTCCTTCAGCTTGCCGGCGAAATAGTCGGTATAGGCCTGCATGTCGAAATGGCCATGGCCCGACAAGTTGAACAGGATGGTCTCCGACCGCCCCTCGGCCTTGCAGCGCAACGCCTCGTCCACCGCCGCCTTGACCGCGTGCGACGATTCCGGCGCCGGCACGATGCCCTCGGCGCGGGCGAACTGGACGGCGGCGGCGAAGCACTCGGTCTGATGATAGGCGCGCGCCTCCATCAGGCCTTGCTGCTTGACGTGGCTGACCATGGGCGCCATGCCGTGATAGCGAAGCCCGCCGGCATGGGAGCCCGGCGGCATGAAGGTGGCGCCCAGCGTGTGCATCTTGACCAGCGGCGTCAGCTTGCCGGTGTCGCCGAAATCATAGGCGTAGAGGCCCTTGGTCAGGGTCGGGCACGAGGCCGGCTCGACCCCGATGACCCGAACCTTGGCGCCCTTGAGGTTCTCGCGGATATAGGGAAAGGCCAGACCGGCGAAGTTGGAGCCGCCGCCGGTGCAGGCGATGACGATGTCGGGCTGGTCGCCGGCCATCTCCATCTGCATCATCGCCTCCTCGCCGATCACCGTCTGATGCAGGCAGACATGGTTGAGGACGCTGCCGAGCGCGTATTTGGTGTCGTCACGCGACGCGGCGACCTCCACCGCTTCCGAGATGGCGATGCCCAGCGAGCCGTTGGACCCGGGATCTTTTTCCAGGATGGCGCGGCCGGCGGCGGTCAGCGGCGACGGACTGGCGATACAGGTGGCGCCGTAGGTCTCCATCAGGGCACGGCGATAGGGCTTCTGCTGATAGGAGATCTTCACCATGAAGACCTCGACCTCCAGCCCGAACAGCGAGCCGGCGAAGGCCAGGGAAGACCCCCACTGGCCGGCGCCGGTCTCGGTAGCCAGGCGCTTGACGCCCTCCTGCTGATTGTAGAAGGCCTGCGGCACCGAGGTGTTGGGCTTGTGGCTGCCGGCCGGGCTGACGCCTTCATACTTGAAGTAGATCTTGGCGGGAGTGTCGAGCGCCCGCTCCAACCGCCGCGCCCGGATCAGCGGCGACGGCCGCCACAGGCGATAAACCTCGCGCACCGGCTCGGGAATCTCGACCCAGCGCTCGGTGGTGACCTCCTGGGCGATCACCGCCATGGGGAAGATGGGAGCAAGGTCGTCGGGACCGATGGGCTGGCCGGTGCCGGGATGCAACGGTGGCGGCGTCGGCACCGGCAGATCGGCGTTGAGATTGTACCAGGCCTTCGGCAAACGATCCTCGGACAGCAGGTATTTGGTGCTCTCGGTCATCTCCGCATCCCCCCTGTTGGCGGCTGTCTTCTTGCCCGCCGTTTTACCCCCGGCGGCGGCGCTTGCAAAGGGCCGAGCGTCCCCGCGGCCAACCCCGAATTTTGTCCTTGCGCCCCCGCCCATATCGACATATAAAGCCGCCCTCCGCCGGGAGGTGTCACCGACCGGCAGACCCTAAGGGTGCATAGCTCAGTTGGTAGAGCAGCTGACTCTTAATCAGCTCACTGCTATTTAAGAGTGGCGGAAAATAAGGCTTTCCGCTGGCATTTGGAAAAGTTAGCCGGTTCCATTTGGAATCGGTTTGTGGTAAACGAGACTGGAGAATGGGCGCTTAGCTCAGTTGGTAGAGCAGCTGACTCTTGTAATGGGAGCGTGAGAGGGGAAACCGCTCACGAAAAGGTGTCAAAATCGGGGAACGCCCTGGCCTCGCGCCGAGCCGATCCCGAGCCAAGCCCCGCAGGGGGAAGGTGTAGAGACTTGACGGCACCCGCCTAAACCGCCTCGGCGGCACGGCGATGAGAAAGTCCAGACTGCGAACGGCCGATCGGCCGGCGGCGAAAGCCGAAGCGGGATGTAATCAGCGGGCCGTAGGTTCGAATCCTACAGCGCCCACCATTCTCCAAGAACGACAAGGCCCCGCGAGGGGCCTTTTCCGTTTTCCAACGACGCCATCGCGCATAGCGCGCTTTTCGTAGTGTGTTGCAAAATTGCAACGTCATACAACTACACCATTAATAGCACCGCATCGTCTTGCCTACCCATCGTCCCTATGATAATCAGGGGATAAGATTTTTTTCCATCAAATGGGGACCCACAATGCAAAAATCCACAATAGCCGCTCTTTTCGCCACTACAGCCATCATCGCCGCCGCTACGACGGCCCGTGCTGATGAAATGGCCAACATTCCGGTTTATGGCGAACTGAAGATGGGGGCCTCCATCGATACCGCCGATGGCATCAAAAACACCAGCAACGTCTCTGGCGCCCTAGCCAACGTCAATCAGACGAGCGGCACCGATACGACCGGCGTGTTCGGAGCTGCTGTCGGCTTGAACCTCAAGAAGTGGGGAGCGCCAGTTCGCGCCGAGGTGGAATACGCCTACCGCACCGACTTCAACTATAACCCAAATCCCAACTTCGTGAACGCCGCCCTCCCGTCCAAATCGACCAATAGCGTCACCACGCAGACGTTGCTCGTCAATGGTTTCTACGACTTCGATACCGGGACGAAGTTCACCCCGTTCGTCGGAGCCGGTATCGGTGCCGCGTTCCTCAACACCTCGACGAAGGGAACTGTAATCTCGACCGGGGCTACCGAGAACGTCAGCAACTCCCGCACCAACTTCGCTTGGTCGGTTGGAGCCGGTGTCAACTACGCGATCGATACCCATTGGAGTGCCGATCTCGCATATCGCTACCTTGATCTCGGGTCCGTAGATTTTGGAAATACCGTCACCTCTGCCTCGAAGGGGCAAATGACCGGTGATTTCACGGCCCATGAAGTTTTGGCCGGACTGCGCTACCAGTTCTAACCAGCAAGGCGGCGAGGTTTCCAATGCGAAAGTTTAATCTCCTCGCCACCATCCTCTTGGTTGTGGCAACGGTGTCGGGGTGCGCCCAGATCCCCCTGGTCGCCCCCGCATCGCCCGCCGTCGAAAGCCACTACAAGAGCCAGACGACGCCTCCGCCTGGATTCGCTCGGGTCTATATCCTCAACCCGCTGTTCTCGAACAACGGGGACAAGGAGGTTAAGGGTGAGGCCTACATCACTACCGACAAGGGCCGGGTTCGGATATCGAACGTGAACGACACGTCCTTTATCGCATTCGACGTCTCTCCAGGAAGCAAGACCATAACCATCACCCCGTCAGATGCTCAACTGATGACCTTTGACGAAAATAAGACCTACTACATAAAGCCTCATGGCTATGGCCCCGGAGTCGGGGCGGCGTTCGGCCTCATCGGTGCCTTGGTTGCCGCCGGTATGGATGCCGGAAAGCCCAGGTATGAGTTTCTCGACGCGGACATTGCCATGTCGCGGATACGGAAGCTGTCCCTGTCCTCGATCACTCCCGAGGGATTGCAGCTCATCCGTCAGGAAATCTATTAGCCACCCCGGCACCTTCGGATCCGATCCGCTCGTCATCCACGGATCGGAAGCCCCAAGATCATCCGCTCGGCCTCGGCCTGCGCGATCTTCCCCATCCCTAACCCAGATCCGTTCGCGTCAAAGCCACCCTATCCCGGATTGGTTCAATAATCACCGGACGGCGGAGCGCTTATCCTTGATTCGTTGTTGAGGACGGCGTCCATTTCGGCATAATCGGCCCCGGTGCGGGTCGCCTTCGGCCTGACGGCCACCCCGGCATTTCGCCGGTGTGTTCACTACCGAAGGAAACTGACATGTCGAAGAACTTTCTCCGAGAGTCCGCCTGCACCATGACCCTAGTCGGACTTGAGGATGACGGCGGCGAAATCGTCTCTACCATCCGATTCGACGGCGATGGGTCCGACGAGGAACGATTGCTTTTCGCCGGCCAACTAACCGTGGCCTTCGGTCGGCATTGGCCTTCGGCGCTTGAGATGGTTGGGCATTCCTGGACTGCGAGATGGCGGGAAAGCGATTTCTCCGATCTTCACATCGATGGGGTCTAGCCTGGGGCGGCGGCCACTAGGCCGCCGCTCCCCTGACCCGCTGGCGATCGGCGCGCCGTCCTTCCGCGAATCCCATCGACTCCAGGGCCGCTTCGATCTCGGCGTCCTTGGCCTCGTCCTGGCGGCTCCGCTCGGCGGCCAGGGCCGCGCGGGCCTTGGCCTCGGCTTCGCGCTTCCGCAGGAGGGCGATCTCGGCCTCCAATGCGGCGACCTTGGCCTTCTCCTCGCAGAGCTCGGAATACATTTCCGCCTTGTATTTCGCCGGACGCTTGTGCTTGGCCTCGGACCCGCGCTCGCCGCGCACCAGGCCGATATGCTCGACGGCGAGCCCCCATTGGTCTTGCCACCACGAGAAGGACCCGCGTCCTCGGCCTCGGACGATTCCCTTTTGCCATGACACCTCGCGGATCTTCTTTCCGAGCTTGGTGACGCGCTCGACCCATGGAAGGACGAGGACGTGTCCGTGCGGGGTCTCTTCGTCCAGGTCGATCCGGGCCGAGACGACCCGGCCATTGAAGAAGCGGTCGAGGAACGCCGTCATCGCCGAGGCGAAGGCGCGGACCCGCTTGGGGCACCAGCGCCCCTTCCCTTCGCCATTCGGACGGAACCACGCCGGCGAGGCGGTGAATAGGAGCTCGACGGCGTCGCAGGGCTTGCCGCCGCCCCAGTGGGTCGGACGGACTCCGGATGCCTCCCGCATGGAGCGGAGGTCGGACATCGGGTCCGCCGTCCCGACGATTCGATGATTGAGGTGGGTCCGGCCCGGATCGACGTGCGGCTCGTCGCCCTCGCGCCGAAGGTGCCGGCCGAACGCGGACACCTCGGAAGCCGATCTCCGTTCGATTCGGACCATCGTGGCGTTGTCCATGTCGTCCTCCAAGAAAAACCCCTTACGACTTACTATGGATATATGTCCCATGAGCACATTTAGAGACATTCGAGACGGAATCCTGATCGTGCTGTTGTTGATGCTGTGCCTCCGCTGTGGCTACCGCTGCGGGGTGGCTGTGGTTTCTTTGGTATCTCGTTGTTTTCGTTGAATGAAGGCCGGATTATATAGGTCTACACAACAAAAACCGCCGCGCAAGACTAGACTTCGATTTGGCGTGCTCCATGTCGGTGTTGAGGCTGGGAGGCCTCGCCACCAACAGGAGACGAACATGACCAACCAGACCTTCGGGACCCGCTTCATCCGTTCCCTCGGCCAGCAGCACATCGAGCACGCCGGCGAAGTCCAAGACCAGATGATCGCCTTGGACCGCTACGTGGCCCAGCGCGACACCATGGACGCCACCGCGCGCCGCGAGCGCGCCGTGGGCCTGGTCGCCGTCCTTCGCCGGATGCGCGAGGAGGCCGATGCCATCCGCCGCCAGGCCGCGCATGTCAATCTCCTGGACGACGAGCCGACCGTCCTCGCGGAACGCCGCCTCATTGGCCGTATGGCCGAGGTCTTCACGCAGAGCGGGGACACGATCTTCGCCGCGGCCGACGCGCTCATGGACAAGGGATGGTCGGAGCAGAAGGTGGCCGACTTCCTCGCCAACCCGCAAACCCGCGCCGACCGATTCGCCCTTGGCCTGCGCGACATCTTCCGACCCATGAACTCGCCGTCCATCATCGACCGCCGCCGGGAGCATGTCCTCAAGGCCATCGAACTCCTGCGCTCCCGCCACCAGGCTCGCCAGGGAATCCGGGTCCATTCCGAGCTGTGCGCCCGAGCCCACGTCCGCGAGCTGGCCGCCAGCCTCTTCCCCGAGGAGCGCCTGATGATCGATGCCGGCCGCTGGACGGAGAACGTCATCCACATGGCCGACCGATCCGAGCGCTCCGCCGCGGCGGCCCGCTGAAGCAGAAAAAGCCGGCGCTTATGCGCCGGCTTCACCGATGGAGGACGACATGGCCAAATCAATCTACCGAATCACCCTCGACGACGGCACCGAGCGCGACGTCATTTTCTACGGCTCATACGAGGACGGAATGGAGATCGTCTCCGACCTCGACACCGGCGAGGGCTACCTCGTCACGCCCGAGGAGCTGGTTTCGGCCATCCCGATCTTTTAGGCCCGCAGGACTGCGCGGGCATGGGCCAGCAGCTCATGAACGCGCCGAACGGAAAGACCAAGCCGTGCCGCAATCGCTGGCACGGCTTCTTCCTTGCGCCCGATTCCATAATAGGACAGGACGACGTCCAGGGCGCGCGCATCCAGTTTCGTGAGCAGGTCCTCGACTTCCTCGGCTACCTCGCGTCTCCGGTCCTCGTCGGCGTCCTCGACGTCCCACGGGCTGGAAGACTGGATCTCGGTCCTCGACCGCTTGTCCTCGCAGACCAGGACATTCCAGGCGGTCCGTTCAACGATCGCCCAGACGTAGGTCGACTCGTCGCATGAAAAGGTCGGATTTTTCGCGGCGGATTTGCAGATTTCGAGAAGGCATTCCTGGACGAGATCGTCGTAGTCGAACCGGGCCTTCCGGCACCGGTCGCGCGCTCCGATCTTCTTCAGGAAGGCATGGACGAGCCCGATGTGTGCCGCCGGATTGATGCTCACTTGCTTGCGGCCTCCTCGGCCTCGATGAGAACCGCGACCTCAACGGCGAGGCGTAGCCGGCCGGCGAGCGATTCAAGGGACGGGAGATCGGCGCAGACCACGGCGATGGCGGTCTTCACCTTGTCGGAATGCGGCTTGGTCACCTCCACCGCGCAGATCGCCCGGAAGAGCGGTTGCGCGGCGGTGTTGGCGAGGTCGATGTCATGGTTGATGGTTTGGGCGGCGGCGAAATACCCAGCCACCGCGCCGCCAGCCACCATCGGGACGGCAGCGCACCCCGACAGGAGGAAGACGGCGGCGACGGCGGCTAGGCGCTTCATTACTTCGACGCCGCGGCGGCGGCGGCGGGCTTCAGCGCCGCTTGGACACCCAGGGAGGCCTTCACGACGTCGGCCACAAGGGACGCGACGTTGGCCGGCGGATTCGCCAGAGTGGACGGGGAACAGGGTCCGGCGCCGTTCGTCAGACCGTCATAGACGGCCGCCTCGGTGGAGGCTTGCGCGGCGACGTCGGGCGAGAACGCCGCGGCGACGGTGAAGGCGTCATGGAGAGCGGCGAGAGCCAGGCACGCGGACGGAAGGTTGGAGGACACAGCGGCGACGTTCTCGTTCGCCTGCGTGACAACCTTCTGGACGTCGGACGAGGTGGTGGAGGAGCAGGCCGACAGCGCGAGGACGAAGGCGGAGGCGACGAGGATCTTCTTCATGGTGGGGTTCCTTACGCGGACGGGGGGTTGGCGGGGGTCGGCGCCGGGGCCGGAACGGCGGCGGCCTGCGCCGCGGCCTGCGCGGCCAGGACGGGTCCGGCGACGCGCGCGATCCAGGTCAAAAACGATGGCTGCGCGCCGTTGCTGGCATGGCCGACGTTGATGGCGACGAAGGACAGCACCTTGCGGGCGATCAGCCAATGCGAGCCGGGGGCCGGTTGCGGGAGGATGGCGTCGAGCGCCGAGGCGCCGGCGGTGACGGCGGCGATGACAGGCCAGGCTTCGGCCCACAGCGCGGGGAGGTTGGTCAGGTCCATGTTCAGTCTTCCTTGACGGCTTCGACCACGCCCGAGGCGCTGCACAACAGGAGCAGGGCTTGTGGGGTGATCTTGTTGACGGGCGCCGCGAGCGGATACGGCCAGAAGCCGATCTCCTCCAAGGCGGCGGCTTGGAGTTCGGAGCAGAACCATGCGTCGTCGTTCCTCCAGTCGCGCTGGACCGGGAATGCGGCGATGGCAGCGTAGTCGTAGGGCTTCTCGATCTGGCGCTGCATGAAGCCGTTCCAGCCGGCGAGCTGCGCTTCCGATACCGGGATCCGGACCAAATAGACCCGGTCGAAATCCCAGTAGTTGGCCGGACGGATTTGGACTCCGGCAGGGATCTCTCCGTATTCCGTCGCCTGGGACCCGAGCAGGGAGCCGTCTGGAAGGACGGCGTCGACATGGCCGACGCGGCCCTGCGTGAACCAGTCGATGGCGCGGCCCATGAGCGAGGACTTGTGGCTGGAGACGAATCGCAGGGTTATTTCGGCGCTCATGGGTGATTCCTCACGCAGTCGGGACAACAGGAAGCCGTCCCGTCCAGCGTCCGCGCCGGTCGAGGGGCATGGGGATCGCGCAAGGCTCGGAGTCAATGATCGCCGCGCATCCAATCATGGGCTGGACCGCGTTTCCGCGTCCGTAGGCCATGGCCGGGCATTCCGGATCGACCAAGCATCCGGCAGTGAGCGACCAAATCCGTTGGCGGGCGAGCTGCGCGTGCTGGACGTCCAAGAGGCCGTGGTGGTGGCCCTGGATGAGGCAACAGCCGTTCCTCTGCGCCATCAGCTTAAGGTTTGCGCCCCAGGTGTGCCGCATGACCGCGTGGCGGCCGTCGGGCAGGTCGATCACGAGTTCGTCGTGCCACCACCAGCCGGCGCCGCGATCCTCTGGGTATTCCACGGTGCCGTCGTCCTCGGTCTCGCCGAAAAGCGTATGGCGGTAGTGGGTGATCAGGCGCTCGGGAATTCCGTGCTCATACGCCTTGCGGCGGGAGAGTGATCCGTGGTTCGAAGTCACCAAGTCGAGCTGCTTGAAGTGCCGTTCCAGCTCGGCCATCCCGGCGCGGGATTTCTCCAGCTCCGGCCCGGCGCTGTCGAGGTCCGGGTCGGACGTGTGGAACGACATGGCGTGGTTGTCCACCTCGTCGCCGGTGCAGATGACCCGCGTCGGCTTCAGCCAATCGCGGACGGCCACCAGGAAAGAAAATGCGTCGGGGTGGTTATAGGGGACGTGG
Source organism: uncultured Magnetospirillum sp. (assembly GCF_903853455.1). Classification (GTDB taxonomy): domain Bacteria; phylum Pseudomonadota; class Alphaproteobacteria; order Rhodospirillales; family Magnetospirillaceae; genus Phaeospirillum. The sequence continues at coordinate 29,099 of NZ_CAINTR010000109.1, read as the reverse complement.
AGATCGGGGACGACGAGGACGCGGCTGTTGTCGTGCGTCGTGGCCGGCTTGATCCGGCGCTTGGCCTTCGGCGGCGTTCCGGCCGGGCCGAAGCGCTCGGCGAGCTTGGCGTCGATGATGTCCCCCATTCGGGAGATCATGATGTCGAGGCCCATGGCCCCCGTCAGATCGATGTTCATGGTGTCGCCCCTCCCAGGACTGCTCGAGAGCCAGTCCCGAAGGGTGCGGCGGGCGATGCCTGACTCACGAGAGGCGGCGCGGACGGATCCGTGCGCTTCCAAAAGTTCCCGTGCTCTGGCGTATTTGTCGCTCACCGCGTCGCCCCCAAGGCTGTTTTCTCAAGGGGGAGATATATGTCCCGAACGTCCGATCAGCGCCGGACAAGGAGTTCCAAGATTCGATCGAGCTTGTCGTCGATATGCCTCATGCGATCGTCAAAGCGCTTTCCGACTTCTTCGAGCGAGGACTTGGGCGCGTAGTCCTTGGTGACTTCGAGGCGCAGGCTAACCACCTTATCGTCAAGGTCGCCAACCTTCGCATCGATCTTTTCCGCGAGAGCCTTGATTCCGGCATTCTCGCGCTCTTCATGTTGGGCGATCTCCGCCTTGAATCCGGACAGGATGATCTTCCATAGGACTCCGCCGATGACGGCAAGACCTGTGAAGAGGCCGCCCAAAATCTTAAAGACGGCTTCGGTTCCGTTGAGGTCCATTTCTTGGGTCCTGTAGGCATGGGGGAAGGATTACAGAGGACGATACCGCCCTCTGTATTAGTGGTGTTTTCCTTGGAAGATCGCGGTTAGGAGGCCTTCAAATCGACCGACGAGACGACGATCGGCGTCACCCCGTCAGGAAGCGCCGACGAGCCGCCGCCGTTGTTCCCGCGGATGGCGACATACCAGTTCACCAGGTCGTCGGACCAGAATATATCGAGGGTTCCCTTGCGGACACAGAAGGCCCTCATCCCGGTTCCGGTCGTGATCCCGGTGGCATCGACGCCGGAGAGAACCGGAGGCGTGGTGGAGGACCAAGACGTCCCATTGACCGACGTCCAGATCTTCCCACCGGTGATCCCGATGATGGTGGAGCGCCCGATGGACCACTCGCCGGCGAGCTTCCCGGAGAACCCGGAAGGCGTCACGTCGGTCCAGGACGTCCCATTCGTCGAGCGGAAGATTTTTCCGGTCGAGCAAGCCAGGATGAACGACGGCGCCGTGATGAAGGTCGTGTCGGTCGGGCTTCCCGGAAGCATCGAGGAATACCAGGTCGATACCCCGCCCATGACCTTGACGTGGCCGGTAGCGTCGACGAATGCCGGAGACTTGCCGATGAGCGGACCGGACCATGCGAAGGTCGGCGTCTCGGTCCCGGTCCCGTCCGATGTGACGAATGAGGCGGAGTTGATGGCGACGGAGAGGCCCGTTTGGTGATTCCACGGGTTCTTGGGTCCGCCGTCCCCAAGCCAGTCCGTCCCGTCCGTGCGGTTGCCGTTTGAGACGTTGAACTTCCACCCGGTCGGGATCGTGATGTTGAAGCCTCCAGCCGGGGCCGTTCCGAGACCGCTACCGGATTCGTAGGACATCGGGATCACGATGGGGAGCAAGGACAGCGCCGTGTTCGGTCCGATATATCCGGTAGGGTTGTCGAGCGATCCATACCAGGACACCCAGGCCCCGTTGCTGGCGGTGGTTTTGATGCGGACCCAGAACCCGACTCCGGTGGCGCCGGCCGTGGTGTCGAATGCGTAATAGACCTCCAGCGACGTCGAGTAGGTCAGGCCGGAGCCCATTCCAGTTAGGACGGCGGAGAGGTTGTTCCCGGCCTGCGGAGAGATCGTCCAGAGGCCGTAATCGGCCGAGGCAAGGTCGAGGCGGAAGGCATAATCCGATCCTGGGGTTTGCCCCGTCGGTATCGAATAGACCTTGGTGAGCGTCGATGTCGTAATCCCGGAGAGTTGGAACGGCAAGGAGACGAAGCCGAGCGTGAATCCGGGAGTGATCGCCGTATCGCTTCCGAGGGTGGCGTTTGCCGCCCCAGGGGTGAGCGTCCCGCTCGTCGCATAGGTCAGGGGGACCGTGAATGTGGAGAGAAGGTGTCCCGTCGTGTCGAATTTCATCGTCCCCGTCGTGGAGGCGCTGACCGTCCCGCTGTATTTCACGGCCGGGGCCGTCGTCAGGCCGTCCGGATAGATTGCCAGCTCGACGGTGAGGGATTCCGCGATGGCGCCGGCCGGCTGTGCGTCGTCATAGTGGAACTTCCACTTCAGGGTCGAGGTAAGGTTCCCGATGGCTCCGCCGTTCAGGGTGTCGATGTGATTCACGTCGACGCCGTTGTTCGTCAGGGTCCAAGCTGAGGACGACATTCCGGCCGGCGTGTTGGAATAGGCGCCGAGCGCCGGGACCATGCCGACCGACAGCAGGTTCGACGTCATGCCGGTCGAGTAGCTCTTCCCTGCCACCATGGCGAGGCCGGACGCGCCAGCGGCGGCCGACATCCCATTGACCGTCGTAAGTCCGTCAGGATTGGTGGCGTTCGGGAAGAGGCGGACGTCGTTCACCGCGGCGCCGGGATGCCCCAGCGAGGTCGATGTCATAAGCGACGAGAAATAGGATCCGCCGATAGTCGAATACCAAAGCGTCGAATCGGACCCGAGGCCGCTCGTTCCGACGAGGATGGTCTTCTTATAGGCCGCCAGGCTCGCACCGGCCGTAAATGGGGTGACGCATTCGTGCCACGAATACCCGGAATCGGCCGACGTAAGGCTCATGGTTCCGTTCCCAAGCAGGAACAGAACCCCATCTCCAAGACCGCCGGCCGGATAGGTCGGGCGTTTCTGGTAGGCCGTATCGTATGTCCCGGTCAGGTTGTCCTGAATCCGGTTTGGCATGAAGGTGTTGAACTTGCTGTTCGTGCTGTTTGTGCTATTCGGGTTCTCGGTAACCTTGGTGGCCGGGTTTGTGTTCTCTTGGACCGGAGTCACGCCGAGCACCATTCCGACCACGAACCACGTCGCCATCGACTCGTAATAGACGAGATCGAAGACGTCGCAGGGGCCGGTAAAGGCGGGCGCCGTCGAGACCATCGTCGGGGTCCCGGAGACCAGTTCGAGGCGAGCACCGAAGCGGACATTGGACGGCCAGGTGACAGCGCCAAGGGCGGCGACCGTGATCCGCTGCGTGCGCTGGCGAACCGGAGCCCCCTCGGGAACCTGCACGGTCGGGACCGCCGGGGGTCCGGGGATCGTCAGGGAGCCGCCAGCAACGACAAAGTGGTTGAACTTCGCGGTGTCCAGGGCAGCACCGGATTGGGCGAGCGTCTCGGACCATCCTCGGAGCTCGGGGCGCCAGCGGATGCATTGTGCCTCGTCGGTATGGCCGAGAAGGGACGCCTTCGGATTTACCGCGGCCGGGCCGGACGGCGTGACGTTCGGATCGCCCTGCGCCACCCCGCTCGTCGGAGGGGCGAGGTATCCGGGGTCGCTGTTCGGTGTCTGGAAGCGGCGGATGAACTCCACGTCAGGACTCCTTCGTCAGGTCTTGGCCGGCCTCGTCGAGCAGGATCGATCCCGATTCGAGCAGGATGTGGTTGGTCGGGCTGTTGCTGGCCGCGGCAAGGTCGATCCCATTCGGAGCCGGGAACCCGTTCGTCGATGAAAGCGTCCAGCGCCCATAGAGCATCGGATAGGCCGCTAGGGATTTGAGCTTGAACATGATCTGCGTCGGAACTGCGGCAAGGGCTTGCTCGGCCGTCGCCGTCGTCCAAGGAAGACCTGTCCATGACTGGCTGGTATCCAAGGCGGTCGCAAGGGTCCCGCCGAGCCTTGCCGTCTCGACAGACGATACCTGGTCGGACACCTGGTTCTTTATTTCCACGGACTGGACGAGGGACGAGACGCTCAGCGTCGGAGAGCACGCGACTGGGACATAGACGCTCGAAGACGCCACCGTCCAAGCGACGTCGTCGGTCAGCGTCGTCTCGCTCCCGATCCCAGGAGTCGTCCCATTCCCGATGCAGCAGGCAATGGTGACCTGTCCATAGGAGCCGCGGCTGGTATCGAGACCGACGGCGGCGCGAATCACCTTTCCAGTGGCGGTTCCTCCGGGAAGCCGCGGGTCCGCAATCGTGGCGCTGTGATCGACCGTAATCCCGACCACGTCCTCGAAGCGAAGGTCCGCGGACACCTGGACGCATCGGGCCGACGAGGCCAGCCGAGCGCGGGCGCGCATGATGGCGTTTTCGATCGTCTGCTTCCCACGGGCCTGTCCGAAATAGGTGGCCTCTCCGAGGTTGCCAATCGGGGCGCGCAGGAGCGTCGTCAGGGTCCACTTTCCTGCCGCCAAATCGGTCGAAAACAGGGTAGAACTTGTGTGGTCGGCCGTGCATTGGTAGCGATAAACGCCTGTGAAGACGTATTCCCCGGACGTGTAGAGCGTCGAGGGTTGCCATGGCGGCGTGGATGGGTCCCCAGTTATGTCCTGCGTGCGCAGGCTCAAGGACTCCTGGGCGGCCGTTCCGGAAGAGAGCGGCTGGACGTCGTTCGAAAGGACGAGCTGGACGGTCTCGGTCCGCGCCTGTGAATAGGAGGCGTCGAGCGTGAGCTGGCAATCATACCATACCCTCGGGACCTTGGCCTTGACGACCCCGCCCCAGCCATCAACGACCGTGTCGTATGTCGGCTGCGTCGAGGCGTTGATTCCCGAAATCTCTTGCGTATCCGCATAGAACGTCTTGTTCAGATCCCCAACCCGGTTGAGCATCGTCTTAGAAACGGTATAGCCATTATTGGAACCAAGCGGCTGGCCCTGTTTCGGCCACGATCCCTCGAACGCCGTCGGCGTGAGCGTGTTCGGCGTCCCCTCGGTGAAGGCAGACTTGATCTTGGACGTGATATCGGCCGCGCCGCTCCCAACCTGGGTCCATGACGTCTCGACGGTGAGGAAGATGGACGAGACCGGGGGCTGTCCGACCGTCGCCGTCAGTCCATCCCGAAGCGTCTTTCCGGTCAGATCGACGACGCCGGCGGCGCCGGCAAGGATGTCGGACTTGATGACGTCGTGGGACGTTGGAGACCAGCACAGGAACGCGCCATAGCCGGCGAGGACTTCCTCGGGACGATTCTGCGATGTCGATCCGACGAGGACGGGGTCGAAATATGGGGCGACCTTGAGCGTGTCGAGAAAGTTTTGCTGGCGGACAAGCCAATCGCGCGGGCGCGCCATGAACTCGACCTCAAGCGTCTCTCCGCCGATTCCGCGCGGGAACCCGTTCAGGATTCCATCGAACAGAAGGACGGCCGTAGCGCCTGGCGTCGGCTGGTAGGAAATGAACGCGCGGGGTCCGCTCGTGATGACGTCGGATCCGGCGGAGGTGTATGGAAAACCCATCGCCAGAAGCCCGGAGCCGGGATTCTTGATTTCGACGGTGGCGAGCGGGAATGCATTCTCGGCGAGGTCGCGTTCGAAGCGCAGGACTTGGAGATCGGAGCGCGCATGCGTCGTCGCGCTGAACGTCTCGCTGTCCGTCACCCAGGCGAAGAAGAGGTTCCCGACCGCCATTTTTTAGACCTCTTGCAGTTCGATTGTCCAGTCCATGCCGGCGGTCCATTCGTCGGAATGGATCTGGATGTCGGTGACCATCATCGTGAGCTGCGGCCGATAGAAGACGACTGCGTGCCCCGTCCCATCGAGCGCGGACAGGGTCGTCCCGCTGACAGAGATATATGTCCCGTCGGTCCCAGCGGCCCGGATAGATCCAGATACCGGCGTCCGGTTCAGTGTCGGCGTAGTTGTCGCCACGACTTCTGACACCTCGACGGCGCACCCGACGGTAAGGATGGCACCGCGCCAGATTCCGGCGATGGACGGGGCCGACTGGTCGGCGCACGACACGGACGACTTGAACTTCCGGAGCGCGGGAATGGTCAGATCGACCAGGTTCCCATTCACGTCGCGCCGGATCTCGCCGTTCCCGTCCAAGACGAGCGTCTGCTTGATTCCGCGCCCGGCGCCGGACGGAATGGCGATGGATCCGAGGGTGAGGATGGTTTGGGTCATCGGTTAGCTCCCTATGAGCCAGAAGGCCGCAGGGGTCGCCTGTCGCGCCGCCTTCTTTGCGGCGGACGCAGCGAGTCGGTCGGCCTCGCCTGGCTTGGACAGGTCATGCTTGTCCCCGTCGAGGTAGATATTGACCGGAGGAGCAGACCTTCCGCCGTCGGCGCGGTTCGGCAATCCGGACTTGCCCAGCTCTCGGCTGACGTTCTGCTCATCGTTGGATGAGAACATGTTGAGCGCGGAGCCGATTCCTTGGTCCCGGATATAGCGGTATCCAGTGGCGAAGTTGTTTTCCTTCGTCCATGTCATGAACTCGTCGATCGCCTTCTTGGCCTCGATGACGGAATGGACAATGCCCTCGAACGTCGTGGCGATGCTCTTGGCGCCGTCGAGGAGGTTGCCGAAAGCGAGCTTCCAGTTCCCTTCCAACATCGGCTTCAGATATTTCTGGTAGGCCTGATCCAGCTCGGGGAACTGGCGCACCCAGTCCTCGAACGCCGTCTTGGCGCTTACGGCGCCGGACGCGATATCGCCGAACAGGTTCTTCCCGGCAGTCGAGAAGTTGCCGTAGAGAATCGGCTGGAGGTATCGGGTATAGGCCTCGTTGATGGCCGGGAACGCCTCTCCGACCCTGGCGAAAAAGCCATCAATCGACGAGCGGAGTTCGACAAAGAACTTCGGCGCATTGCCCTCGAATATCGGCTTGAGGTTCTCTTCATATAGGGACTTGATACCCTTGGCGGCGGAGTCGATTCCCCCGAGGATTCCGCCACTGGGGCCAACGCGATTGGCCGACATTCCGGCCCCACCCTTCGAGCCCTTGAGACCATCGCCATCTCCGGCCGGCTCGCCGAACGCGCGGACGGCCCCAAAGATTCCGTCGCCATTGAAGAGCTTATGCCAAGCAGCTCCGACGTCCTTGGAGAGCGACGAGATCCCGCTGACAAGGTAGCCTTTGATTCGGCCGAACGCCGAGATCGCCGTCGAAATGGCGCCGGCGATGAAGCGCTCGGTCCCGGTGGACTTGACTACCTTTCCGCCGACGAGGTCGTAGATGTCCTCGATGAAGTGGCGGACCTCGGCTCCCTTCTTCGAGATATAGTCGAAGGCCGTCCTGGCGATCTTGTAGATTTCATCGAGAGCAATGCCGAACCCGGTCTCGCGCTTTTCCTTGCTTCCGGTAAGGATTCGGACGAGGTCGTTGAAGACCGCCGTCGCCTTCTTGATTCCCTTTTGGAGCCAGGATGGGAGATCCTTTTCGAGGCCGAACCCAAAGTTGGAACGCAGGAAGGCGTCCGCCTCCGCATTGGTCTTAAAATATCCGGACTTGATCTGCTCCATCGCCCACGCACGGCGATCGTCCATCATGGACTGCATTTCAGAGCTGGCGGCCGGTCCACCGCCGAAGATCTTGTTGATGATCGTCTGCACGCCGCCGAAGCGAGCCATGCTCTTCTCGACGGCCTGCGACACCTGGCCTGCAAAGGCCGAAAGATAAGGAAGGATCTTCGATCCGAGTTGGATCTTCAATCCTTCGATGTATTCCCCAACATTTCCTATCGCAAGTTTATAGCTCTTGTTCTGATCGACTGTAGCCTGCGACACGACAGTCCCGGCCGCCCTCGCCTGCTCCCCGAGCGTATTGATCGACGCGCTTCCCTTGTCGAGAAGGGGGCCTAGGGCTCGCCCTTCGTCGCCGAGCAACTTATCGAATCCGTAGGCCCGGCGGGTAAGATCCCCGCTCATGCCGGAATAGGCGTCGGCAACCTTCATGAAGAGCGGGAGCGCGTCCCTGGAAGCGTCCAGATCGGCCTTCGAAATACCGAAAGCATTGAACCCGGCCAGCTTTTCCTGTTCGCCGGACTTCGCCTTGCCGACGGCGACAATGAACTTGGAGTAGAGCTCGGTGAATTGCTCGACGTCGATCCCGCTGCGCTTGGCCGCGGATGCGAGGAGCTGGAACCGTTCGACCGACAGTCCGGTCGCCTTGGCTCCGGCACTCGCCGCGCTGGCGGCGTCGCCGGTAGCGGCCGAGTAGGCCAGGGCGATCCCCTTGGCGGCCAGGCCGAGCGCCTTGAGCTTCACCGTCGCGGAGAAGACGCCGCTCTCGACATCGGCGGCCATGTTCCTCGTCTGCGCGGTGACGGCCTTCGCGCCGTCCTTCAGCGCCGTGGTGGTGCCCGAGACCGCCGAGACGGCCTTTTCCTTCATCTGGCCGAAGTCCTTTCCGGACCCGGAGAAGGCGTGGCCGATGGCCGAGATCCCCTTTCCGACCGCCTGGACGCCGGATTGGATCTGCGAAAAAGCGCCGCGGGCCGTATCGCCGAGCGCCTTGAAGGTTTGAAGGATTGCGGGGCCGCCCTCTACCGAGATGCGGCCGACGATTCCAGGAGCGCCCATCAGCGGTTCTTCCTTTTGGCGACTTCGGCGTCATAGGCCTCTTGGAGTTTTCCGGCCCAGCGCGCGATGGTTTCTTGGAAGTGGAGCTTCTTCGGGACCGTCACGGACGGGAGAAGCAGGAACAGGGGGAGCGGCCCCTTCTTGGGGACCTTGATCCCCTTTTTGATGGCGGCCGCCGCCGGAACGCCGAGATAGACCTTGGAGCCCTTGCGGAAGACGATCGGATCGCACCCGAATATCCCCTTGATGCGGTCCGTCTGCGACGCCTTGGCGTAGGTCGACGCCGTGTTCCGGTCGTCGCGCTTTCCGCGATCCAGTCCAAGCCGACGCGCGGCAGGGAGCGGAATGGCGAGGCGCTTGCTGCCGGAGATGACGATAGGTCCGTCCTCGAATACCCCGACGAATGCGGCCTTGCCGAAAATCAGGGCGGCTGGCGTTAGCGAGGTCTTCCCCTTGCGGTCCGGATAGACGCGGTCTTGGAACGTCTTTAGAAAGTTCTGTCCGTTGCGGCGGCCGGCGGCCGGCGTCTTCTTGAACTCGGAGGCAACATCGTGGCGGATGTCATCCTTGGCTCCGGCGGCGACTACCTTCATGGCTCCGGTCGCGGCGGCGGACATGGTCCCCTGCATCGCTTTGAACATCGAGGCGGCGTCGCCCTTGATGGTGAGCGTGCATTTCATCGTGTCCGCTCCAGGGCCTTCAGCGTCTCTTCGACGTGGTTTTTGTCGCCATGCTGTGCCACGCGTGCGACCTTGAGATCCATGGCGGCGGATTCGGCGCGGCGCCGGCCGGCGAGCTTGGAAAAGGCGAGCGCCTGCGATGGCGTGTATTCCAGGACATCGCGTAGCGAATGCCCGGACGAGATCAGCGTCTCAACGACGACGGAGAGGTCCTTGGCAAAGCCACCGGGCCGAGGTGCCGGCCCGGCTCGGAACTCCTCCGGCTTTACGCCGCCGAGGAAACCGCCGGCAGCGGAGACGACGGCAGCAGATGGTGCGCTTGCCCCGCCATGGCCGTGATGCGTTCCAAAAAACTCTTGGGACCCTTCGGGAAGGTCGCGGAGACAATAGCCTCGATGAGCGCCACCTGGTCCTCGATGACGAGGGTTCCGGCGACCTGCTCGGCCGCGGCGTCTCCGGGCGATCCGGTTCCGGCGGCAATGATGGCGTCGACCACATCGGGTCCGAGCTCGACCAGGGTCTCGATGGAGAAGTCCGGTACCTCGCCGCCGGTCAAGGCGGTGCGAATGACATCGAAACGGCGCATCAGAATCGCCAGGCCACGGACGGAGATCCCGGTCACCGGGACGTCGCCGATGGAGGTGGAAACGACGCGGGGCGCGGCGGCGCCGACAATATCGAGAAGGCTCATGGAGTGCTCCTGAAGCGAAAAAGAGGCCTAGAACAGATATATGTCCCAGGCCTCCAATCGTCGTATCAGGTGCGGTTTTAGTTCAGCTGGAACCACTCTCCAAAGCCGGAGCTGGACACGTCGAACAGCGCCTCGCCGGACAGCGTGGCCTTGGACCACTCGGCATCGGAGATGAAGTCAAACGCGGAGCCGGCCTTGAAGATCACATTCGGGAGCACGAGCTGGCCGCGCTTGCCGATCGTGTTCGTGCCGACGATCTTCAGGGAGCCCTGGATCTGCGACGCGGACAGGATGGCGATCTTCTTCAGGGCTCCATCGACGGCATAGCCGGGGTCGCCGGTCACCTGGTCGGCAACGACGCCGAACAGCGACATGCTCATGACCTGCGCGGTGATCTCGTCGAGTTCGAGCGAGACCTCGGCCTCAAGGCTCACTGGAACCGAGGCGTCCTTCGCCTTGATCCCCTGACGGGACGTGTAGTGGTCGAGGAAGTTCGGCTTGACGGTCAGGGTGGCCTTGGCGCAGTTGCCGAGGTCGATCAGCGTGCCGCCGACGGGCGTCCAAGAGACGATCCCCTTCATGACGGAGTAGTTCAACGGAGAAGCGGTCATTGGAGCCTCACGGGTTGGTTGGGTCAAAGTAGTAGAGGATCGACAGGGTCAGGGCGAACGACCCCTGGCCGGTCCTCCCCTTGCCGATGTCCGTGGCGACGGACTCTTGCTGGACGCATCCCCGCGGCTGCGCGAGCCCTTGGAGCGTCGAGTCGTTGAAGATTGCACTCTGCACGGCGGCGAGGAGCGCGTTCGTCAGGGTCCCGAGCGTTCCGTCAAGGCCCATGACGTGCCCCACGACGATGGGGGTCATATGGACGATGGCGGGAGCGTTTGGTCGGTTCAAGGCGTAGGATTCGACAGACTCGTCGCCGTCATAGATGACGATTCGAGGGTGCTGTCCGTGCCCTTCCGGGATTTCGTTGGTTCGGTTCCGCTCGACGGCGATCACGCCGGGAACAGACGACACGGCCGCGACAAGCGCGACCATGATGTCCTCGCGCTTCGACATTAGGACGCCTCCGCGATTTCGAGGAGAAGATCCCCGGAGAACTCACCGTCGACCGTCTCGGGGGTGGCCGATTGAACGGCCCATGTGCGTCCCGACAGGGTAAGGATTGCGCCACTCGGGTCCGGGACTGGGCATGAGGCCGCGGCGATGGACACCATGGGAAGAAAGGCGACTTGCTGGCCTCTGGCGAGCGCGTTCACCCCGCCGTCGGACTGGTCGATGACCGTTACCGGATAATCGACCCCGTCCAGCGTGAGCGTGGCCGAGGTTCCGAAGACGGCGTAGGTCGGACCAGTCAGAAGGCGATCGAAGTTGACCAGGCCCATCACATCCCCGCGGCAATGGTCGAAAGCGCGGCGATCTTGGCCGCCTCGTCCTTCGTCGTGTCCGCCAGGACGGCGGAGACGGCGGCGGTGATTCCTCCGGACTTCGTCGCGGCGGCGGCCTTGTCCGCGTCGGTCCCGAGGGACGCCGACAGGATGAAGGTCCGCGCATAGGCGTTGATCAGCGAGGCGGCGTCCGCAGAAGAAGACACCACGCGAGATCCGCCGAAATAGATCGGGAGGTTGATCGCCGTCATTTGTAAAACTCCGCCTCGAAGTAGGTGTTCCAGTCTTCGTAGAGAGTGATCCCCCCTCCGTTCTGGTTGTAGACCTGCGCCTCGAAGTAGTCCCCCTCGGAGCACATGATTATCGGGGATTCCCACTCGAAGAGCGCGGAACCGTTCAGATTCCCGTCGACATATCCGGACTGGTTGTAGGCTCCGTCCAATGGCTGGCCTACGCCATTCTTGAAAAACCATTTGGAGAAATAAACGGATTGGTATCCGGGAGCGAGGCAACAACGGAGGCGGACCTTCGTATAGCCAGATCCGCTCGGAACAACGATCCTGGTGTTGTTCGATGTCGAGAAGAGGGCGGAGTCGGCAAGCCCGGTCGAGTTCAAATCGACGGTGCTCCACGAGATGGTAGCCACTCCGAGATACGGTGAGGTCTGGCGTTGCGCTACGTCCTTTCGGACGCGGAAGAAAAATGGCCCAGTCGAGGCCAGAGTGGCCGGATAATACGCAAACGTCCCACCGATGACCTTGTAGGCCCCGCCGTTGAACTCGACGATTCCGACGTCGCCGGCGGTGACGCGGAATCCATCGTCGAGGGTCGTCCCGTCATAGGAATGGAGGACGGCGTAGGTCCCGGTCATACCCGAGGCATCGATCAGATACCCGCGGACGTCGCCATGGGCGATTGGGAGGCTCATTCCAGCGGCGGCGCCGGTGAACTTGAACCCGGCATAGGCCGCGTGAGTCCCTGCGGCGAGCGCGGAGACCGATGGCCCAAGCGTGGAGGCATCGACGGCCAGGAGGCCGTTTCCGCCGCCGCCGCCAGAGGCAAGGGCGGCGATCGCCGCTGCCGTCGCCTTGACGGTCGAGCCGCCCTGCACGACCGGCAGCAGCTCGCTGCCGTCGAGCGTCGAGGCCGCCGAAAGCGCAGAAATCTTGGTGTCGGCCATGTCAGAACTCCAGGTCCAGGCGATCGCCGGATTCGAGAAGAAGGTGGCCGCCGTCTTCCTTTAGGAAGGACGAGACGACGGACATGAGGGAGATCGACAAGGCCACGACGGCCACAACGACCTCGGCCGCCGAAGCGAGCCCGATGCCGATGCCGAGCTTCATCAGATGATTCCGACGATATTCGCGGCCGAGGTTCCGGTCGCCCAAACGCGGGTGACCAACAGGCCATGGGCCACGCCGGCGACGAGGTTCTTCAAAACGACGGCATTTCCGGAAATCAGGGTGACCTTGACGTCCCCGGAGGTGCCGACGTAGATCCCACGAACAGGCGAGGCGAGGTCGGCGGAATCGGACGGCGTGATGGCGACGGCGTCGATGGCCGGGCCGCTCAGGTCGTTCGGGAAATCGGTGTTAGCCATGCTTCACCCGCGCTTTTGTTTTTGGAAAAGAGGACGGGGCGGCCGAAGCCGCCCCGACTCGATTACGCGGTCTTCGTGAAGACGCGCAGGGCCTGCGGACGCGAGCAAACCGGCAGGAACCGGGACTCGACTTCCGGCTTCACCCACTCCTGACGGTCCAGGTCCTGGATGATGCGGGCATAGACGGGCTCGCCGGGGGTATTCACGAACTCGAGCGAGTTGATCGGCGAGTAGTTGATCGTGAAGAGGCCGGGGACGCCCGACGGGGCCACCAGAGCGGTGCCGGCGGCGACGCCGACGCCCGAACCGGCGCGATACCGGCGGAACGTGAAGCCCTCGAAGGAAAACGCCTCGGGGAGCTTCGCCAACAGCAACTGGGCGTTCGCCGTCGCCAGGTAGGCGTCGCGGACTTCCGGATGGTTGGTCAGGGCCGTGAAGAGGTCGGGGGCGCAGATAACTTCGAAGTCGGGCATGATCCCGCCGAGGTCGCCGAGGTCGGCTTCCACGGAGATGCGGACGTCGGCCAGGAGCTGGCGGAGCGCACCCTTCTTCGGGGAGGCGTTCAGCAGGTCGAGGTTGATCGACGCGGGACGGGAGATTCCGAACTCGGTCGCGTAGTCGTAGACCGTGGTGCCGGAGACGGCGTCCTTCACGATTCCGGCCAGACCGTTCAGGAGGTGGTATTCCTGGGTCAGGGCGACTTCATCGCGGAGCTTCTTGAAGCGCAAGGCAAGCTCGTCTTGGACCGAGCGGAACTCGGACTCGGTGCCGCGGGCGCGAATGCCGGCGACTTCGGACGCCCAAATGGTGTCCTGCTTGCGGATTCCGTGGGTCTGGAAGGTGCGGGCCGCGCCCTTGATCGCCGCGTTCTGCGAAGCAGCGCCGCCAATCTCGGTGAAGGGGATGAGCGACAACGTGCCCTTGTATTCCTCGAACACCGCGGTGCGGGTGCGCAGGGAACGGGTCTCGTAGAGTCCGAGGGACGCGACGAGGGTCGGGCGGAAAGACATCTGCTGAACGAAAGTCGAGAGTTCGACCAGCGAGAAGGGATCCTGACGGAAGACGTCCATGGTAGCCATGGGTAATGCTCCTTGATTGATGCTATGGAGCCTGCGTGAGCTGTCACTCACGCAGGGCAAACCATGGACTGTTAGCGGGCGACGATGCCCAGGGCCTTCAGGTCGGCGAGGCCGGCGGTGATGTCGGATCCGCTGTTGGAAGCGTCCCACACCAGCTCGGCGGCATTGACCTCGGCGAGGCGAACGACCACGACGGCCGACACGTCCGCGGACGTGGCGTCGACGTTGTCATACAGAACGGCCTTGGCGGCCTGCGTGCCATCGGACGCGCCATTGGCGTAGACGGCATACTTGCCAGACGCCGTCACGACGCCGAGAACGGTTCCGGCCGAGAGCTTGCCGGCGCCCGAAGCGACCGTCACGGTCTCAACGGAATAGTCGTCCTCTTCCTTCATGATGAGGAACTCGCCGGTGTGCCGGCCTTCGAGGAAAGTGGTCATTGGTTAGTCTCCTTAAGACCGGTTGAGGCGAGAGGCGACGTCGCCCCAAGCGCCCTGCTTATTGCCCTCGACCTTTGCGAGGACGTCACCCCAGGGCGCCGCGCCGAGCGAGCGATTCAGATCGCCGCGCTCGTCGAACGAAGGGGCATGGGATTCGAGGCTTACGGCCTCGGACTTCGCCGCGCGGGTAGCGAGCAGCGACTTGCGGACATCGGCCAGGCTCGCGCCCTTCTCGATGTAGGCAAAGGCCTCCGCCTTGCTCACGCCGGCCAACTGGCACAGCTCGGCAACGGCGGAGATGTAGGACTTCTCGGCATCGGACGGGGCCAGGTTCTCGGCGGCGGCGGCCGCGACAATCTCGGCGGCGATCGCGGGGGCCGGGGTCTCCATCTGCGTCGGGACCATATCGGCGCCAGCGGCGCCTTCCGGGATCACTTGGACGCCAGAGCCGGCGGGATGGGCCGCCGCAGCGGTGTCGTCGATCCCGCGGCCATCTTCGGCCACGATCAGCGTGTTGCCTTCGACCGAGGCGACGGCAATGCGCTCGTCCTCGACCTGCACGACCTGCTCGCCGGAATCGAAGTCCGAGGCGTCCTCGACCTTGATTTCCGTGGCGTCGGCGGCGACGTCCTCGACGAGGGCAGTCTCAACGACGGCGTCCTCGGCGGCCGGGGCCGGAGCCTCCAGCTTGACCTTCTTTCTTGCCATGAGCTTCTTTCCTTGCTTGCTGGCGGTGGGATTCGCCACCGGGGCGGTGAGCTGCGCCGCCAGCTCGGCGAGCGCGTCTTCCAGGGTTCCGACGCTGTCCGCCAGACCGGCGGAGACGGCCGCCGGGCCGAAATAAAGGCCGGCCTGCGTGGAGGCGACCGCATCGACCGAAAGGCCGCGGTTGCGGGCGACGGTCTCGCAGAAGATCCCGTAGAGCCGGTCGATCTCGGATTGGAGGTCGGACGCGGCGCCCTCGGAGAGAGGCGCGTGCGGATTTCCGTCCACTTTCTTGTCGCCGGCGAAGATGTATTGGTAGGCCACTCCCTCGGCCGCATCGGCCTTGGACTGATCGACATGCATGGCGACGACGCCGACGGAGCCGACGCCGCCGGTGCGCGAGACGTAAATCTTCGAGGCAGACGAGGCGATGGCGTAGGCCGCCGAGAAGGCGGATTCGTTCGAAACGGCGATGATCGGCTTCACCTGGCGCGCGGCGTAGATGAAGTCGGCCAGGTCGAAGCAGCCTCCGGCTTCGCCGCCGCCGCTGTCGATGTCCAGCACGATTGCCTTGATGTTCGGGTCATCCAGTCCGGCCTTGATGTCGGCCTTGACGGAGTCATAGGACGTCAGCCCGCAGAGGGCGTTCAGGCCATAGGACTTGCGGACCAGCGATCCATACACGCGGATGAGGGAGACGCTCGGAACGGTGGCCGGGGCCTCGTCCGTGTCATCCTCTCCGAGGCCGTCGAAGGACACGTCCGCCAAGGCCCCGCCGGAAAGGCGGGGGCCGAGGACGGACATGATCGCGTCGAGGCGCGGGCGCGCCATCAGCAGCGGGACGCCGATCAGGCGGGAGGCAAGGTGCGAAAGGTCCATGCTTGACTCCTACCGGGCGACGCCGGGGCGCTTGGCGGGTTGTGGGTCGGCTTCCGCCGGGTCGGTGGCGGGGTCGGCTTGCACCGGATTGACGGTCCCGATCCGGATTCCGAGGCGCGTCTCGCGCTCCTCATCGGCCGCGATCCTCGCGTCCGTTTCAGCCGGGTCCATGCCGAGCGCCGTGATGACGTCTCCGCGGGACTTGAAGCCCGCATCGACGGCCAACTTCTCGGCCGTAAGGTCCTTCAGCGGGTCCACCCACTCCCAGCGCGGCCGGATCCATTCGACCCGTCGATAGGGGCGAGGGTTGGCAGAATAGCCAGGAAGCGTCAGGGCGCCGGTAAGGACGGCCTGGTCGAGCCAAGCGGACCAGACGCGGCGGCAAAGTTGATGGACGATGACCGAGTCTTGGAACTGCTCGACGCGCCTGCGGAAGGCGATGATTCCGGCCCGCATGGAGCCGTAGTTCGCCTGGACAAGGTCGTTCGTCAGGTCCTGGTAGGGAATCCCGAGGGCAGCCGAGATGGCGAGCAGATTCCGATATTGGAAGGCCTCATAGGCGCCGGAGACGCCGGTCGGCTGCGCGAAGTCGATTTCCTCACCCGGCAACAGCACCTGAAGCCCACCAGGCTCCATCGGCAGCAGGGCGTTCCCCATGTCATCAATCGAGGACGGGTCGATGGGGAGCGGAACGGCGCTGTCGGCCGTCGGCTTCTTGATGAATCCGACGAACAGAGCCTGGACCTTGGCGCGGTCGAGCTCGGCGTCGTCATACTCGTCCAGCAGGAACAACTTGGCGACGGCCGGGGCCAGCTTCGGAACGCCACGGACCTGTTTGGGCTCGACGGGGTCGAAGATGTGGATGATCTGGTCGCTCGGAATCCGGACCAGGAGGTTCGGGTCGGCGATCATGTCCGTTCGATCCGTCGGATTCCGGCGGAACATCCAGTAGGCGACCCGCCGATGGATCTTGTCGAACTCGACACCCTGGCGGACGATGTGGCCGTTCGTCAGGACGTTGTTATACCAAAGAGGGCACTGGCTCGATGGGATGCTTTCAAGCTGCATCGGGACGGCGAGGCCATCCTCGGCGAATCGGTAGCGGATGCGGAAAAAAGCCTCGCCGCTATCGAAGATCGACTTGCTGGCGCGGCGCTGCTGTCCATAGAAATCCGTCAGCCCATCGGCGTCGGACTCGGCCACCCAGTCGTTCCAGAGCTGCTGGATCTCCTCCTTCAGCGCCGGCTCGGCGTGCTGGACGGTAGGGGCGATACCCGTTCCCACCGTCTGCGCGGCCCAGGCGACCGAGGCATTGGAAGCATAGGAGTTGTTGCGGACAAGCCATTCGCAGCGGGCCGCAATGGTCGATCCGGCCTGCATCATCAGCGTGTTGATGTGCAGACGGCCCGGAAGGAACTTCGCCATCCGGCGGCTATGGGCGCCGGCTTCCAGTCCCGAGGGATTGCGGAAGGGCGAGAAGAGCGATTCGGCGTCGACGCCGTCGGGGAGCATGTCGGTCATTACAGCCCCTTTCCAGACGCATAGACGCGGACGGTGCGGACGATGGGGACGCCCGACAACTTGGCGATCTCCGCCTCGGTGGCGGAGATGGCGCGGTCGAGTTCATCCATGGATCGGTAGGTCACCGTGCGGCCCTTGTGGGAGACGCTTTGGATTCCCGACCGCTTGGCGTATTTCAGGGCCTCGAGTTCGGCTTGAAGGTCGGTGAGCGTCGCCATGGTCAGGACCTACCTGGAATGGAGCGGCGCCCTTGGCGCGGCTGTTGCGTTTGCACGTCGGTCCTGCGAGCGACGAATCGCTCCAGCTCGTCCCATTGCGCTTCGGTGTAGCGGTCCCCACCCAGGGCCGCGTGAGCGGCGCGGGCGTAAATCCGACAGTCGAGGGCCTCGTTGCGGTCCCTAACTTTTTCCCATCGCTGCTTGACCGGCCCCTTCCCCTTCTTCGAGGTGATGAACTGCTCGGCGACGAGCTGCTGGCAGAACTCGGAATCAACTTTCGGGAGATGGACCCACCCCGGCGGGGTGTCGTCGTTCTCGCGTTCGATCCGGACCAAGCCATAGAACTCGGACTTGGAGCGCCACGTTCCGACCGGCCACAGCAGGACGGATCCGCGCGCGGCCTTGCCCTTGCGGTTGATATCGACCGCCTTGGCGGACGAGATGATCGGGAGGCTTGCGCCGTGCCGTCCATCGACGGCCATGGCCCATTCCCCCTTGGAGCGGCACCAGTCGTAGGCCTCATGTGTCGCAAAGCCTGTATCCACGGCTACGCGCGAGACGCCGATGGTCCCGCCGCCTTGGTGCGTGATCGGCTTGGCGAGGTAATCGCCGAGCTGCTTCCACACGTCGTCGAGGAACGGGTCGCCGGCGAACACCTGGTGGTCGATAAGCCATGACTCCTTGCCACGGCCCCACCCCCAAACGCTGCACTCGATGCGGGCCGGAGCCCTCTGCACATCGACGCCGGCGGTGACGAGAAGGACGCCGAGCGGAGCCGTTCCCAACTGGTAGTCCTCGCGCCGGTCGAACAGGCGTTGCCATTCCGGGGCCTCGCCCCGCTCTTCCCACGTTTCCGCGAGCTTGGTATTGATGAAGGCCTTTCTAGCCTCGATGTTCCCTTCCGAGGCGATCCACTCCATCGCCAGCCCACCCCACGACAGGCCCAGGCCGGTCGGGATGTAGAGGCTGGAAATGTGGTAGGATCGGAACTTCGGATCGACCGCCTTGGCGGTGGGTCTCCATTCGCCCTTGTCGAGCATTTCCGTCTTGTGGTGCGCGCCGATCGCTTGCTTGCAGTGCGCGCATTCATACCAAGCCTTCTGCGGTGCATCGTCGTCCCACCGGACTCCGGCCCATTTCAGGACTTGGAACTCCCCGCAATGGGGGCACGGGACGAAATACTGGCGCTGATCGCCGTTAAGGTAGTCCGCCTCGATCCGGCTCCGGCCCTTGATGGTCGGGGTCGAGATGGCGAACACCTTGCTCCGGCCCTTGGCGGCCTGCGCGGAAACGCGCTGGACGGCCAGAGATACCGGGTCGCCTTCGTCCGTGACGTCGGTTGGATAGGCGTCCACCTCGTCGAGGAATAGGAAGCGGCACGGCAGGGAGCGGAGCGCGGCGCCGGACCCGGAGTTCACAACGACCAACTCGCCGCCGGGGAACTCGATATATCCGATGGCGTCGGTGCGTCCCTTGTCCCCAGAGGCCACGCGCTTGCGCAGGCTCGGGCATTCCTCGATCATCGGCGTGATGCGCCGGCGGGTGACCTTCTTGATATCCTCGTGCGTCGGAACGACGTGCATGATGGTTCCGGGGGCGGCGTCGATGACGTAGCCCTCGAAGTTCAATCCGCATTCCGTGCCGCCAAGCTGCGCGCCCTTCATCAGGGCGATCCGCGACACCGACGACGACACCGACAGGCAATCCATAATCTCGCGCAAGAACGGGGCGCGCGCGGTGCGCCAGCGGCCGGGCTCCGATTCCTTGGACGAAAGGACGCGATTCGCGTCGGCCCATTCGGAAACCGTCAGCAGAGGATCGGGGCGGATTCCCTCGGAAAACGCCTCGGAGAGAACGTCAATCGGATCCGCGTAGCGAACCAGGTCGGTCGGAAAGCTCGGAAAGTTGAAGTCGGACATGGCGCTCCAGCGCTGCTAGAAGGCGCCCCTCCTCAATCCCAAGTTCGTCGGCCATGATTGCCGAAACGCGGACGGGCCACGTTTGCCAGGCGTCGCGTTGCGCGCGCCACATCGTGAAGAGTTGCCGGCGGAGCGGATCCACCTCGACGAGCGTCCCGGACGCCACTTCGAGTTCCAACTTCCGCTTGAGAGCGACGAAGTTTTCCCGGACGGTCTCGGCGTCGGCCTTGTCGAGGAGCTGGCCTGAAGCCATGAGGGCGCGGAGGCCAGTGGCCGCCGCGGCGTCAATCCTCGCGTCGATATCATCGCCCTTCGGTCGGTCGAGCACCCCCAGGCCTTCGAGCCGGGCGCGTGAAGCGTCGGCGTCGACCCGGTCTCCAACCATCACTAACTTCCCGGCCGCCTTCCACTTGGAGACCGTCCCCTTGGAAACCCCGATCAGTTTCGCAAACTCGTTCTGTGAAACTGGCAGTGAAACAACGTCGGCCATAGGATTCCTGCGGCTTTCAGGATTTTTGCGTTTCGGGGTTTCCGGGATTTTTGGGCTCGACGCTCAAAAGATCGGACGCCTCTGGCACCCGTGTAAGCTTTTCAGTCAGGGGGGACCCGTAAACCATTGAAAGCGTTAGCTTTCTCGCTCTTCCTTGCATGTGATGCGCCCATGAAGTTTCAATTCACGCATCCTATCAATGACAAACTCACCCATTGCGGTGCACTCTTCCGCATCGGGAAGACGCAACGTCGCCACCACCGGTGGCGCGTCGGCTTGCAGGATCATGACGGTCAGAAGCACCCACATGACCGCCTCCTGGAATAGATGGAGCGACGACCGAGGCCGCCGCCACCCCGCCCCCGCCGTAGCCTGGGGACGCGCCGGGCATAGCCCGTAATCAAAGCCCGACCCCATCGGGCCGGGCCGCGCGAACGACCTGGAGCCCGCAGGCCGCCATCGCTCAGCGCGCGCCGCAGATGTGGCCCATACTCATGGGCGCGGCGCGAACAGCAATCCCCCGAGCGCCAGGCGCAACGGGGGATTCTGCTTGTATTAGTGGCTAGACGACGGAAGGATCGCGGAGCCATCAGTAAAAAAGATCAGCGCAGTCCGTAGTAGCGCACGAGCGCGTCCAGCCCGGAGCGTAGAGCCTCCATCGCCGACGGACCGCACGGCTTGCCGTCGATGCAGACAGACCACACGGCATTGCGCGAGAAGACGGGAACGGCATCCATCGCGGCGCGCTGGCGGCCATAGGCGTCCATCCGAAGGCTGTTGATGTGGTCCTGCGGCGTTCCGTGCGTCGACCCCACGCTCTCGGCATAGCGGGCCGACAGGCGCGCGGATAGGCCCGAGGATTCCACGTCGTTCCGCAGGTGGTTGCCGGCGTCCCAACGGCGCTCGTTCAAGGCGTGGTCGTCGCCGGCGAGCTGGCGGCGCACGCGGTATCCATCCAGGGCGAACGGTGCCATCCGCCGCGCGCGCACCTGGCGCGGCGCCGACGTGTCGATCTGTTCCAGGGCGACGTCGCCATGCTGGAGGCCGGCGGCCGGGCCGAGGTCGGTGTCGTGGCGCGGGATGGCGTTCATTTGTCGTGGTCCTCGTTGATGAACCCAGAGACGATGCGGACGTAGATCAGGAACGCCCCGACGAAAGCGCCGAGCAAAAGCAGGAACCCGATCATTGATGGTGATCCCGGAATCCGGCACGGAGCAGGAAGGCGCATGGGCCAAGGCTCACGATGAAGAAGGCGAAGGAGGCCTCAGGCATGGGTAGGCCCTCCGCCGTCGGAGTTGTGCGACAGCCAGATTACGAAGCATCCGGCAAGGACCGAAACGATGAAGCCGATGGTCTGGAGGATGAGTTCCATTTACGCCTCCACCGTCTTGGGGCGGAACGCATTGGCCCGGCGAAGCCAGCCCTTCAAGAACTTGCCCTGCGTGGCATCGTTGGCGACGAGGCGGTTGTAGAAGGCCACCCGAGCGTCGCAGAGGCGGACCACCAAAGCGGTAGCCGCCGCCGGCGTCGAACACGCGGCCGCCGATGCGTGGATCGTGGCCGGGCCAATCGCGCCGTCCTGCGACAGGCCGAGCAGGCCCTGCAGGGTCTTGATGGGGCGGCCGGGTCCGGCATTCACGCCCCAGTCGAACATGACTGGCTGGAGGGCTTCCGGGAGCTGGTCGATCCTCGGCGCGGCCAGGTAGTTGCGCAGGTAGATCGTCTCGGCGTCGGCCTTCGGGAACGCCTTTACCTCGTCAATCGAGGCGTCATGCCCGAGGAAGCGCGAGATCTCCGCATGGGTGATCCCCCAGTTGGTGGCGCCGCCGTGATCGTTCGGGTCATTGGAAAAGCCGCCTTCGAACTCGAAGACGGAATCCAGCATGGATTGTTGAAGCGGGCTCATTCCGGCCTCCCGGCGTCGACCGTGAGGGACGCGGCCTTATCGAACCGATCCCCCAGCACCTTGGCGTGCTCCTGGACCAGGCGCATGATTCCGGCAAGCTCTTGGAGCTGGCGCGTGTTCCTCCCAGGATTTTTGAGATCGATGGAATGGACCGCGTAGTGGTCGACGTATTCGAGGAGATCTCGAAGCGGGGAAAGCCCCCATACGGCCCGGATGGCTTTCTTCTTCCAGTCCCGACGACCGATCTTTCCACGTTCCCTTTCGGATCTCCGAATCTCGGAGAAGAAGTCAGGCATTCCGTTGTCGGGGTCGAGCCCAGCCACCCCGAAGTCTCCGCCAGCAATGCCCATGTCCGCCTCCTGTTTGCGTTCAAGAGGAGATATATGTCCCGAACAAACGAATGGCCCCGGTTCGACGCAACGAACCGGGGCCTCAGCGCTGGGTTTGTCCGTGGCGGAAAGGAGAACGCCGGGGACAACATCTATATGGGATTCGCCCGGAATCTGGTCAATGGCTGGACGAACTTTTTTCCTTTCAGTCTAGCGGAGCGCGGCCGAGCGTAACTTGTAATCATATATTTCAATATTCCGTCTTATCTTTTTAGAATCCAAAGAATGACAGATGACACATGACACTTCGTTTTGAACAAGTTCTACAAATGGCGATCCGGCATGCCATACCGCTTTTCTCCCTCCTATCTCTTATCTCTATCTAAGTGTCATTGTGTCATAGAGAAGAAATAGAGCCTTGATTTTATTGGATAAAATCGCATGACGGTTCCAAATCCAAAGTGTCATTTCCCGTCATTATCGGGGCGATCTGTCATCCAAAACGGCAAAAGGGCCGCCAATCGGCGGCCCCATTGAGCGGAAGGTCGGTTAGGTCGAATGACGCTTCTGTCAGATGACGGCCCCGTTTTGGTCCTTGATGACGAGCCCGACATAGAGCCTCGCCGTGGCGCAACGGCCATGCGAAATCGCTCCGTTGAGGCCCATGATTCGGTCGCCAAATCCCTTCGGCCTCGGGAGCTTGGTGTCGCGCAGGACGGATTTCCGGTCGTCGCACCAGTCCAAGAAATTTTGATAAACGTCTTGGACCTTGTAGCGGCAACCCTCCCGGACCTCGCACCGCTCATAGAACCACTCGGCGACGGGGTCGGAGTCCAGCACCCACCCCTCGACGATTTCGCGGCCGGATTTCGGGGACGTGTAGGCTCCCTGGCGGATGATGCGGCAAGCCCCCTCAATCGCCCAGGAAAGGAGAAGGTCGGCCTCCTCGGTGGCGATGCGGGTTCCGATATGCTCCACAAGGTCGGGGCATTCGCGGTCCGGATTGGCGATGGAGCGGTTGAACCCAACGATGATGATTCGGCGGCGCACGCCGCCGTCGATTCCGCCCTTGAACGACGGAAGGACGTTCGCGCCGGCGATGTTGAGGGCCGTCGCGCGGAACGACACCGGGTCGCGGTAAATCCGCCGCGCCGTGATGACGCCGCCGTCGATGGCGGTCTTGAAGTCGTCCGCCTCGATTCCGTCCCATCCTCCCTTGATTTCGTCGACCGCGTTCAACAGGCGGCCCTGCATGGTCGCGCTGTATTTCTCGTCTCCGAACTTGGACGGGGCTACGGAGCAGACGGCCGACGGCGGGAGAAGCCCGCGGAGCATGTCGAGGAACTGGCTTTTTCCATTGCCCGCGCTCGGCCCATAGAGAAGGACGAACTTGGCGAACCTGGTTCCAAGTCCCATGGCGGCGACGCCGGCCACTTCCTGTAGAAGGGCCACCTTCTCGTCCCCGTCGCCATTCGGAGACGCCAGGGGATGAAGGACGGAGCCGTCCAAGAACTTCTTGATGAGGGAGCCACCCATGGCGAGGCGGTAATCGACGGTCTGGTGCCAGCGTCCGGACAGGCAATGGCGTGCGCGGTGGTCGGGGCTGTGCGGCTCGACCGTCGCCGTTCCCGTGTCGTCGATGCGGACGAAGCCAGAGGCGCAGTTGATGCCGCGCGCGGCGGCGGCGAAGAAGCCGTGGCGCTGGTATTCGGGCACCTGGAGAAGGATGCACGAAAGGATGGACGTCGCCTTGTTCGCGCCGATTTTGATGGTCGTCCCCTTCTTCCCAGGGGTGAGTGCTCCATCCCACGCCGAAATCTTGGCGCGAAGGTCGCGCTCCTCGACGGCGGCCCAGTGGGTAGCGTTCCAGCTCCACACGGCTCCCTCGTCGATGACGATTTCACCCAGGGTGGCGGCGAGTTCGTCCAGGACGTAGCGCGCGATTTCCTGGTCGGAGCCGATTCGCAGGCGCGGAAAGGCCCAGGTAGAGGTAGCGATGCCTTCGGCTTCGGCGTCGGCGCCGAAGTCCATGTAGTCGGTCGGATTTGTGGCGTTCATGGTGGTCCCCTTTCGTTGCGGTGCGTGTTGCGTCACCCACCAGCATCAACGACGTGGGTCTGTAGTCGGAGAAAGTCGAGTACCACGCGCAAAAAAATGCGCGACGGATCGCTCACAGCAGGCGGGCAATATCCGAGCAGATGGCCGCCAGCATGATCCCGCCGACGAGGACCAGGCCGATCGCGTTGAGGGCGCGTTCGACGCGGGGATGGAACGGACCCGTGAAGCGCTCCACCAGGCACGCGCAGATCTGGCCTCCGTCCAGGATGGGGATTGGGAGTAGGTTGATCGCCCCGATAGAGATCGAGACGATTCCGAGCAGGATCAGGATTGGGCTGGCGGATCCGGTGTCGGCCGCCTGGCGCACGGCGTCGGCGGCGAAGTTCGCCACGGTGACCGGGCCGCCGAGATCGGACGCGTGCGCCGATGACACGATGGAGCCGATGGCCTCGAACATGCCGGAGAAAAGATCGACCGTTACGCCGCCGACGAGCCGGATCGTTTCTCCGGCGCCGTGGCCGTGCGCCACGCCGAGGGCGAACATGAGCGCGGCACCGGTGATCAGGTTTGCCGCAGGTCCGGCAAGATAAAGGAACGCGCGCGCGAGGGGAGGAATGGCGCGCATGACTTCCGGCGGGATATCGACGAATCCGCCGACGGGGAGAAGACGGATTTGGACCGCCATTCCCCGGCTGTCGTAGCGTTGCCAGAGCACCGGCCCCATGCCGATGGCGAACTGCTCGGGATTGACCTTGAGCCAGCGCGCGGCGAGAAGATGTCCGCCTTCGTGGATGCCGATGATTACGGCGACGAGGGCGCAGAAAGAGACGACGGCGAGCATGACGCGGGACTCCCGAAAATGGCCGCGATCGCCTCTTCTGGGGATCGGGCGAGGATGTAGAGGCCGCCGGCGGCCTCGAAGGCTTTTTGGAATGCGGCCTGGTCGGGGCGCTGCTTGCCCGTGGCGGTCTTGACCTCGACTCCGAGCGCGCGGCCGCCGGGGGCGAGGCCCAGGATGTCCGGCGATCCGGGAAGGCCGAACCGGATCACCCGCTTGCCGTCCATGGACCGCGCGGCGCCGGTCTCGTTGCGCCATACGAAGAGGCCTCGGTCGGACAGGTCGAGCAGGATGCGGCGCTGGATCTGGCGCTCGCTCATTCCGTCGCCTCCACCCATCCTGTCTCCAGCCGTTCATGGGCCGAAAGCGGCGCGGTGCTGTCGTTCGTGTGGTTGAGCCATCCGCAGATGTCGCAGGTCGTCATCAGGTCGGCGCCGAGGTGCGGGTCAGGGCATGTGCAGACGCCGCCATCGACCAAGACGATCCGGCCACGGAGACGGCACATGCGTGGCTCAATCATCGCACCACCTCCTCGGCGATCGCGCGGTATCCGCGCGGCGTGTAATGGACGCCGTCGGTGGCGCGGAGATTGGGGTCGCAGGTCGAGGCGTCGATGACCAGGTCGCCGGTCTCGTCGGCCAATGCGATGATCATGGGAACGGCGCGCTCGGCGGCCAGGTGGCCGCGGCATGACGTCGGGGGAAGAAGCCACACGACGCGCGCATTCCCCGCCACGGCCGCGCGCAGTCGGCGCAGGCGGTCGGCGTAGTCCCTGCCCGGCGTGTCGTTGGTTCCGACGGAGATCAGGACCACGCTTCCGTCGGCGGAAGCCATGCGGAGCGCGTCGAGGCGCGGAGGGACGTCCTTTCGGAACAGTCCCCATCCGACGATCCCCTGCTCGATGACGCGATGGTGGACGGCCAGCGCTTGGCCTACGCCGACGGCGAGGCTGTCCCCGAAGACGACGATGGGGCCGACGTCATTCATCCCGCTTCGTCCGGTTCAGGAAAAGCGGGATGGAGGCGAGCGCGCCGAAGATTGCCGCGATGGCGATCACTTCCAGCACGACAGGGGCGTTGACGGTCGCCATTACGAGTTGCTATGCGGCTCGATGTCGCGGGCGTCGCGGATGACGATGTGCTCGCGCACGATCGCGCCGCCGGACGCGGAGATCTCGACGAGGATCTCGGCGCCGGTGTCTGCGGCCTCACCGACGAGGTCGGACAGCTCACGGATTTTCAGGAAGAGCGCTCGGTTGAGCTGTCGATCGGGTTCGCACATCGTCCGGCCTCCTTACCGTTCGACTGGAGATATATGTCCCGGACCCTGGAGCCGGACGCAAAGATCCATCCGCTCATGGGCGGAAAGCCCTTCCAGGAACAGGCGGAGCTCTTCCGTCTCGCTTTCCCACATCGTCCAGATTCCGGCGCAGGAGGCTCCGACCCGATGACAGGCGGAGTCGATGATCTCGCAGGCTTTTTTCTGCGACTCATCCCGATCCTTGTGCGACACCTCGCCGAAAACAAAGTGGACGGCCATGATCGACATGGCCTCGTCGAATGCCGGGACGAGCGCCGGATGGAGCTTCCCGCGCTGGGATTGAACGGAGCGGACGAGATTGAACTCCCCGCCGTTCTCTCGGTAGGAGCGCAGAATGAGGCCGCGCAACCTGAAGAGCGGGATGAACCCGCCGAGGATCGGATCGAGTTCCATCACACGATCCTCCGAACCATATTCGTGTGGTCCTTAGGCTCCATCTCGGCGAGCGTCTGGCGAATCCGCGGAAGGATCTGGTTTGCCGCCTCGTTCCGGAACGCAAAGGCCGGGTCCGCGTCGCAGAGACCGGACATGAGTGGCTCCAGCGCAAGCTTCACGGTGGCCGGGTTGATGGAGCGCGGGTTCCGCAGTCCATGTACGGCCTCGATCCCCCTGTGGAAGTATGCGCGCAGCTTGGCGTGGACTACGGGGGCGCGCCGCTCGGCCCGCGCCAGCGCGTCGAGGCCTTCCTTGCGCCACTCCTGCATGGAGACGCCCTTTTCGAAGCAGTCCACCGCGTAGACGAGCATGCAGATCGGCATGAGCCCGTCGGCGATGGCCTCGTCCCCGATGACCCCCTTGCGCTGTGCAGCCACGGCGCGCGCTAGGCGGGCGATGGTCGCGCACCTCTTGGCGGCGTCGCGTTCGAGATTGACGGGGTCGTCGACCTTGACCGCCAGGGCGATAAGGTCGGACACCGGGTCGCGGAACTTGCGGACATCTCCGACGATTCGGTGCGGCTCGGGAAGGTCGTTCATGACTGCGACCACCTTCCATAGAGGCCGAGAAGGCACGCCGCATCGAACCCGAGCTGGAAGTCGAAGGTCGCCGTGTCGTATGACGACCGGCCGCCGGACACGGCGCAGAGGAACCCCTCGGCGTAATCCGTCGTCTGCGGGTCGTTGGCGGCGGCCGCGTGCGCCATGGCGAACTCGATCCACTCGCCGGCGGTCGGGGGAATGTCGATCACCTCGTCCTCGAGAGCCACCGGCGCGGCGGCGGATCCGATCTCGTCGGCCAAGCGGCCGATGAGGTATTCCGACAGGATGCGCTCGGCGCGCGCGTCGGCGATGAGTTCTCGGATCTGCGACGTCTCGACGCCGCCGAAGAGATCGAGATCGCGCTCCACCTGGTCGATGATGTTCATGCTGCCCTCCTGTTCCTGAACCCCATGGCCGACTGGACCGTGTTGAAGGCCTCGTCGTGGATCTGCCGAACCCTTTCGCGCGAGAGCCCGATTTCGCGCCCGATCGTTGCGAACGGGACTCCATCCGCGAAGCGGAGAAGGATGTCGCGCTCGCGTTCGGTCAGGACATCGCGCATGACCGCGAGTAGCTTGTTCCGATCCATTTCCCGCGTGATTTCGAACTCCGGATCGGTTCCGTCGGTGAGGTAGTCCTCGCCGTAGAAATCCACGAGATCGTCGGGGGCCTCCCGCGTCGCCACAATCGCCAGGAGCTCATGCTCCGGGACGCCGATCAGGGCCGCGATGTCTCCGGTGTCGCTCGGGCTCCCGCCGCATTCGACGACGATGCTTCGCGCCAGGTTGATGTCGCGGATGGTTTTGCGGAATCCCTTGGTCCTCGACGGGTCGACCAGGGTCCGGTTCGCCTCGGCGAACAGGTCCCAGATCATGTGCGACCTGGCCCAGGACGCGAACTTGGACTTTCCGAACTTGTATGTCCGGATCGCCCGAAGGAACGCGATGTTGGCGATCTGTCGAGCGTCGTCCCGATGAAAGGTAAGCGGACGCTTCCGCACCGAGCAACAGGACTCGATGAGCGGTTTGAAAGCATCGATCAAGGCGACGCGTGGCGCGTCGTCTTCGCTTTCCTGCGCTTGTTCCAGGAGGTTGTTCACCTCCTCATCCGTAAGCATGGCGTTCCTCCTCCGTTCTCCTACCGATCACCTCGGCCGATTTGGGAGGAAGTCAATGGGTGATGAAGAAAAAATGCGCGATGCGTCACGCAGACTTGGCGCGCGAAGCCACGGCCGCCGCGATCCGCTTCCGGGCGATCTCGGCGTATTCCGCCTCCTTCTCGCACCCGACGAATCGGAATCCCTCGAGGATCGCGGCCTTGCCTGTCGAGCCGGACCCCGTGAATGGGTCGAGCACCAGGCCGCCGGGCGGCGTGATAAGGCGGCAGCACCAGCGCATGAGATCGGTCGGCTTGACGGTGGGGTGGATGTTCCGGCGTTGCGGAACCTGCCCGCCATGTAGCGTCCCGTCCAGCGTCCCGTCCAGCGTCCCGTCCAGCGTCCCGTCCAGCGTCCCGTCCAGCGTCCCAGCAGCCTGCAAAGGAAGATCGTCCAGCCCCTCGTCCCGGTCTTTCTTGGAGGCCTTGGCGCAGTAGAAGAATCGCGCCGGAG
>NZ_CAINTR010000108.1 GCF_903853455.1 uncultured Magnetospirillum sp. | reverse complement strand
TCAGAACCTCGGCACTACGGCAAGTTCGCTCAGTAATTTGCAAATTACTTGGGTAACAATCCACCGTATCCTCCCTCTCTGGGAGGCGATTCAGCCAGATGCCGGCAACCCGATCAATGTGCGGTCAGCTTGTCGCTTACTCTTCACCAACTTCGCGGCCGCTTCACCTTCGGCAACCGCCTCTTCGGGGGTGTGGCGTTCCGACCGGAAGTGCTTCGTCTTCTCCTCAGCCAAAGCCGCGTCGGTCTTCGCCTTCGTCGCAGCCGTCTCGCCAAGGTCGTTAATGTCTTTGATTGCAGCCTCACCTATTGCTTTAAGCTTGGCGATTGCTGCCCCAGAATCCGCCCGAATTGCTTCAATTGATGCTCTTGCGGTTTCTGAAATTTTTGCCTCATATTTTCCCTCGATCTCGGCAACCATATTCTTGACGACTTCTGATTGTTCTCTCTCTGGATGCTCCTGCAAGAAAACGCGAAATTCGGCAACCATGGTTCCGGCTTCATTCGACAAACGAGCAACCGCCACTTCGGCGTCAACCAGCATCTTCGCCGAAGCGACTTGGCTGTCGGCCGAGACCTTGGCACACGCGATTGAAGTGACGTCGGAAATGCTCGTTATCGCCACGCCAACATCGAGCCGGAAAGAGGCCTCCGCCAAGACTGCGGCCGCAATCCGATCTTGGTCAATCTTCGCATAGACTTCGTCAAGAGTGAGGTCCGAGTTAGAATCGTCGATTCCCATCCTGCGCCCCTTTCTTCCCGCCGACCATGTGCAAGCCCCGCCAGAACCCTACATCGATTGTATGGAGATGCCTACCCCTTGCCCGCTGCCACCTTGGACTTTGATGTCGCCAAACCGACCGAGGATTGTGACCTTCATATCCGGCCCTATCTCGATGAGCGAGAATACGGAGGAGAGCGCCATGACACCCGACGAAATCGCCGCTGCCCTTGACGCCTTCGAGCGTTCCGCCCTGCTGGTCGCCGCCATCCGCGTGCCGGTGCGCAAAGGGCGGACAACGGCGGACGATGTCCGCCGCCATGCCGCCCGCACCGCCGCCCAGTTCTTCTTCGCCACCATGTGGAAGCGCACTGCCCGCGCTGGACTTCCCGATGACGCCCCGGAACCTCCTGTCCGGGTGCGTCGTGGTCCCGTCCATTGTCATCGCGACGATCAGCGCGGCGACTGATTCCGTGATGGAATCCCTCACGGCATAACCCCCGGCGGCTGGCCCAATCCGGCTACCAGATGCCGGTCGCGTTCGGCCAGCACCTCGGGGAGGCGCATTGCAAGCCATCGGGCGAAATCGGGGTTCCGTGCCGCCAATGCCAAAACCCCGGCGCCAATGACAATCTTGCGCCGGGCGTCCTCCCTGCGGCGGTCGGCCTTCGCCCGTGCTTCCAGCGCGGCGATCCGGGCCTCAATCTGCGCCCGCCGCTGCCGCAAGCCCTCAATCTGTTCCGTTGCCATCGTGCTTCCTCCAGTCCGACAACTGGGGCGCGGGACGGGACTGGGCAAGGTGTGGGATTGCGCCATGTGGAAGGGAGGCCCACCCGAAGGGCGCGCCCTTAGCAACTCGTCGAGTTGCGCTCGTCGGGGGAACCCCGAACCCCGGAGCAGCCATGGCGATTTACCATCTGCATGTTGAGTCCATCGGCCGGGGCGCAGGCCGTTCCGTCGTCGCGGCGGCGGCCTATCGCCGCTGCACCCGGTTGAACGACGAGCGCACCGGCCTCGCCCACGACTACCGCGCCAAGGGCGGCCATGTCGCGGGTGGGATGGTCGGATGGCACGACGGGCCCGCCGCCCTGTGGAACGCCGCCGAGGCCACCGAGCGACACCCCCGCGCCATGCTCGCCCGCGAGGTCCAGATCGCCTTGCCTCGCGACCTCGACGACGACGGCCGCCGCCGACTGGTCGAGGGCTTCGCCACCTGGCTGCACGACCGCCACGGAATCGCCGTGCAATGGGACATCCATCGCCCCGACCGTCCCGTCGAGGCCGACAACCCTCACGCCCATCTGCTGCTGACGACTCGCGAGGTCGGAGCGGATGGACGGTTCGGAGCCAAGACCCGCGAACTGGACAAGAGCACCACCAGCGGCGCCCATATCGAGGCGTGGCGGGCCGAATGGGAGCGCGCCGTCAATGCCGAACTGGGCGCCATTGGCCGGGCCACCCGCGTCGATTGCAGCAGCCTACGGGCCAAGGCCGAGGCCGCCGGTCTCCCTGTCGCGCCCGAACCGATGGAGCGGCTGGGGCCGCACGCCGCCGCCATGGAGCGCCGTGGCCGCCGCACCGCCAAGGGCGACCGCAATCGCCGCCGCCGTGCCCGCAACGTCGAGCGCTCCGCCCTGGCTACAGAATGGCTGGCCGTGGCCGACGATGACGACGATCGGCGAACCCGCCGCCAACTGCGCGACGAGGCCGTTGCGGCGGTGGCCGCTTTCCGCGACCAATCCGTGGTCCATCCCCGGCCGGTGCTGGATCGTGTGCTGGCCTACCGCACCATGATGGACGCCGCCCGCGCCGCATGGCCGCGCCATTGGCCCCGTGTGGTGCGCTGGCTGCTGCGCCGGATGTGGCCGACGGGATGGCGGGTGGTGGCGACGGTGGGCGAGCGGCTGCGCGAGGTCGGGCGCCTGTCCCGCGCTGAGGCCGAGGCGGCCGCCCTTCTTGCCGCCGTATTGAGGGCGGAAGCGCACGAGGAGCGGGGATGGGACCGTTCGCGGTAGATCGCCCCATATGGAAGTCGGACGCGGCGGGCTCCTTCGTCGCGGCCGGGGGCGCTTCCGGACTCACCGGGAGCGAAGACGCGAAGGGCGGCCCGCGAGGGCCGCCCTTTTCGGGTCCGATGGCCTCCTATCAGGCGGCAAGGAACCGGTCGCCTTCGGCCAGCACCAACTTGTCCCGCACCAAGGCGGCGCTGGCTTCCCGGAATGCCCGGTTCGGGTTGGCCCCGCCCACGGCCCTGGCCTCCTTCGCCGCGTCCCGCCATTCGGCATCGGTCAAGCCCGCCTCGCCAGCCGCCGCCAAGACATCCAGCACCGCGCTCTGGTTCTTGCCCGCAGGCGCCGCCTCGGCGGTCGGCGCGGCACATTCGCGGACTTCGCCTTCCAGCACCGCGACCGGGGTCAAGATGGGGTCGCCGTCCTCATCGGTGCCGAGGTGCTGGCTCTCCATCCGGAAGCCAAGGACGAGCCCGTCCTTGCCGTCCTTCATCTTGCGGATGAAGGCTTCCATCCCCGTCTCGGTCTTGCCGACCCGGATGACGAAGTCGGAGGCGCCTTCGAGGACGCTGCTTCCCCGCAGCTCATCGGATTCCTTCGGGGTATGGTGGATGAACACCACGGCGCAGCCGAAAGCCCGCCGAACCAGTTCGCCCGCTTCGACGAGCCGGGCCATGTCCGCTTGGCGGTTTTCGTCGCCGTCGCCGAAGCACCGAGCCAAGGTGTCGAACACCACCATCTTGGGAGCCTCGCCCCCGAACCGATGGGCAATATCGAGGATCAAGCCCTCGACGCTGTCGGCGTCCAGCAGGTCGACGGGGTGCGGCAACACCTGCACCGCCCGGAAGTCCGTCCAGTCGCGGCCATGGAACTCATGCCATGCCCGGAGGCGGTTCTGCAAACCGCGAGCCCCTTCGCCCGCCACAATGGCGACGCCGCCTTGCACGGTCCGCCGACCGAAACAGGGAAGGCCATGACCAATCGACAGGGCGATGGCAAGGCTCAGAAAGGTCTTGCCCGCGCCCGGCTTGCCATAGAAGACGCCGAGGCTATCCGCCGGGACGAGGCCCTTGATAAGCCAGTCGGCCGGAGGAAGGGCCATAATCTGGTCGAGGGAGAGGAACCGGCTCCGGGGCCGGTAATCGGCCGACAGGGCCGAGGTGAGGTCGAGGTCTTGCGGGGCCTTGAACGGCCGACGGTCGATGGACATGGTGCGCTCCTCCGGTGGTGGCGCTTCGACGGGGGGTGCCGAAGCCCGGCGGATATGGAGCCAAAGGAGCGAACCGAAGGGCGGGGCGGCCATGCTCTGGCGGCATTGGATCGCGGCGCGCCACGAACCCATGTCCTGCGGTTAAGCAGGCGGAACGGTGGAGACGGACGGGACGGTTTCCTTAAGAAACCGTCCCGTCCGTCTCCACCGCCGAGGCCGCCTCAAATGCCGCTTCCGCCCACTTCATCGGACGCCGTTGCTCGGGTTCCAGAGACGGCCGCTCCATTGAGGACCGCTCCGACGCCGCCGCTGGCATTGACGGTAAGGGCGAGTTGAGGGGCGCGCATTGAAGGGGTCAGGTGCGAATAGTGGCGTTCCAGCATGGCAACCGATGTGCCCATCTGTCGGGCAAGGGTGTGAAGGTCGGTTCCGGCGAGAATGGCCGCCGTGGCGTAGGTGTGGCGCAGGGAATAGAGCGTCCGCGTCCGCCCGGAACTGTCGCGGAGCAACTTCACGTCATCGTGCCGGAGGCACCGTTCGAAGGCACCGTGCATGTCCTTGGGCTGCTCTCCATTCGGCAACGCGAAGATCGGGGCGTCGGGATTCCGGTCCCATGGCAAGCATAGTCGGTCGAAGTGCTTGGCCGCCCAGTTGCCGACAATCAGCGTCCGCTCGCCCGTCTTGCCTTTGACCCGCAATCGGGCATAGGGCAAGCCGTCCGAATGCTCGAACCACTCCAAGTCCCGCCATCGCAGGTTTCGGGTCTCCGTTCCGGGGCGCATACCCGTGGCGAGCACGAGTTCGACATAGGACCACATCAACTGGTTGATGCCCTTGGTGATGCCCTTGCGGCCCGAGCCAACATTCCTTTCGAGGAAGGCTCGCAGTTTCAGAACCTCTTGCGGCTCGAACCAAGACCCACGGTCTCCGGATACGCCGTCATTCTCCAAGTCCGGCACATCGCCGCGCCATTTCCGCTTGTAGGCATGCTTGAAGATCAGGCGAAGCGCGACGTTATGAACATTCACCGTCGATTTCTTCGGCTCGTAGCCCAGTTTTTCGCGGCGCCAAGCCGAGAACTCTTCGAGGTCGGAAGGGCCGATGGCGTCGATTCGCTTCTTGTCGAAGAATGGAATCAGGTAGCCGCGAATGGCGAAAATATAAGACTTTGCCACGACGCTTCCTCGGATTGGGCGCCGTTGCTTGACCTCCAATTCCGCAATGACCTCTTCGGCAACCTTGGTGAAGGAATGCCGAGAGCCAATGGCAATGCCGTGCTCCGCCTTCACCCCGATTTCAAAGAATGTTCGAAGGGCGGCTTCCTTCGCCTGCTCCAAGTCGTCCTTGCCGGTCGCAAATCGGTCCCAGCCAGACTCGGAATTACGGCGGAATCGTGCCTGCCAGCGGGACGATCCAGCGCGGCGGTAGAGGACAACCTTGCCTTCAAGTAGGTGGTGGATATCGCTCATAAGCACTACCCATGACACATGAAAAAGTGTGCCATGAGTGTGCTACGGAAAAAATGGGCCGTCAATGGCGCCTGGGCGGTGGTGGGGACGGTGGGACTCGAACCCACACGCTATTGAATAGCAACAGATTTTAAGTCTGCTATGTCTACCATTTCATCACGTCCCCGCCGAGGGATTCCGAACACACTAACTGTTTTAAGTCGCTTGCGTCTACCAATTCCGCCAAGGGGCCACGGTGACGTGGGGCTTCTTATACCCCAGCCCCCGCCGTCGCCCAAGACCGGGCTCGCGAGGCGGGGTGGAAAGAATGCATTTAAGTTCCCTAATGTTTATGGCATAGACCTCCTTAGTATGGGGGGATTCGCGCCGTCGCTCGGATGGCGGGTGCCGCCCGGATATTCAAGGGGGGATCACCATGGCCGTTGGACTTGCCGCTCGCTTCGGGGCCGCCCTGGTGGCCATGTCGGTCGGCACGGCGGCGACCATGGGCTGGTTCACCAACCGTCACGCCGTCGCGCTGATCGAGCAGGCGGAGCACCGCGAACTGATGGGCCGCTTCGACCAGTTGGTGGATTCCATCAACGGCTCGGCCGACGAGGCCCGCGCCCTGGCGGCGCTGGTGGCCAATCTCCCCGGCGTGGCGCATCTGGTGGCGACCGGCCAGCGCGAGCCGCTGGCGGCCCAGATGATTCCGCCGTTTAAGGCCATGGCGGCCGAGTTCGGCATCGAGCAATTCCAGTTCCACACCCCGCCGGCCACCTCGTTCCTGCGGGTCCACTCCCCGGCCAAGTTCGGCGACGACCTGTCGGCCATCCGCCAGACCGTGGTGCAGACCAACGCCACCCAGAAGTCCACCCACGGATTGGAATACGGTGTCGCCGGCCTGGGGGTGCGCGGCCTGATGCCGTTGTTCGACGAGGGCCGGCATGTGGGCTCGGTGGAGTTCGGCCTCAGCTTCGGTCAGCCGTTCTTCACCGACTTCAAGAAATCCTTCGGCGTCGACGTCGCCCTGCATGTCAAGGGCAAGGACGGGTTCAAGGTCTTCGCCAGCACCATGGCGGCCTCCACCCTCAGCCCCGACGAAGTCGCCGCCGCCCTGGCGGGCCAAGACGTGATCAAGGCGGTGGAGGACGACACCGGCAAGCGGGTCGCGGTGCTGGGCCGCGCCGTCAAGGATTTCAGCGGCAAGCCGCTGGGCGTCGCCGAGATCGCCATGGATGCCAGCCTGTATGCCGGCCAGCTCGCCGACGGGCGGCGGATCATGGTCAGCCTGTTGCTGGGGGCCGCATTGGTCGCCGTCGCCCTCGGCCTCTGGCTCGGCCGCACCATCACTCGGCCGGTTCTGGCCATGAGCGCCGCCATGGACCGCATCGCCCGGCGCGAGCTCGACGTGGACATCCACGGCCTGGAGCGCGGCGACGAGATCGGCGCCATGGCCCGCGCCGTCGCCGTGGTGCAGGAGGAGGTCCGCCGCACCGCCCAGTTGGAGGAGGCGCAGACCCGCAACCTGGCCGAGTTGGAGAAGGGGCAGAAGACCCTGCATGACGGCATGCAGCTTCAACTGGAAGGCATCGTCGAGGCGGCGGTGCAAAGCAACGAGGCCGGCGTGGTGCTGGCCAAGATGATGGGCTCGGTCCAGCGCGCCGCCGAGCAAAGCCAGTCCATCGCCAGCGCCATCGAGGAATTGGTGGCCTCGGTCAACACCATTTCCGAGTCGTCGGAAGTGGCCGCCCAGGAGGCCTCCGACGCCGAGGCCGCCGCCAAGGCCGGCGTCGGCGCCGCCGAATCCGCCCGCCGGGCCATGACCGGGCTGCTGGAGGCGGTGGCCGACGTGGGCGGCAAGATCGAGGCCCTGGGCTCGGCCTCCGACCAGATCGCCGCCATCATCGACCAGATCGAGGCCATCGCCGGCCAGACCAACCTGCTGGCGCTCAACGCCACCATCGAGGCGGCGCGGGCGGGCGAGGCCGGCAAGGGCTTCGCCGTGGTGGCCAACGAGGTCAAGACCCTGGCCAACCAGACCGCCAAGGCCACCGTCGACATCCGCGCCCGTATCGAGGGGCTGACCTCGGACATGGACGGCGCCAGGGCCTCCATGCGCCGGTCGCGGAGCGCTGCCGAGGACGGCATGGCGGCGGTCGGGCAGGTCACCGGCGGGCTGGAATCCATCGCCGGGCGCATCGACGGCGTCACCCAGCGCATGCAGGACATCGCCTCGATCCTGGGCCAGCAAAGCGCCGCCGCCGGCGAGGTGTCGCAGGCCACCGGCGAGATCGCCGCCCTGGCCCACCATAACCTCGACGAGATCGACCGGGTGCTGGTGTCCATGACCAACGCCGCCCTGGTGCTGGACAAGCGCACCGAGGACTTCGCGGCTCTGGGCACCCCGGAAACCTTGTTGCAGGTGGCCAAGAACGACCATATCCGCTTCAAGCGCTCCATCACCGACCGGATCATGGGGCGCAACGAGCTGACCTCGGGGCAATTGTCGGACCACCACAGCTGCCGCCTGGGCAAATGGTACGACACGCTGGCCGATGATCGCCTGACCAGGCTTCCCGCCTATGCCCGGTTGCTCGATCCCCATCAGCGGGTTCACGCCCACGGCAAGGCGGCGCTGGATCTGCACGACCGGGGCCAGGACGCCGCCGCTTTGGCCGAGGTCGACCAGCTCAACGACGCCTCGCACGAGGTCCTCGCTCTGCTGGAGGAGATGGCCGCCGCCCTGAAGCGGGGAGCCTGATACCAAATCCCGATGAGATCAACTCATCGGGATTTGGTTAGGAGCAACGCGACGCGCGGCCTATGCCGCGGAAGGCAAGGGCGCTCGCGCCCGCCCGCCGCTTGAGGGCGCCGCTGATCGGTTCCGATCAGCGGGATACGGTACAACCGGGATTTCCGGCACATGGTCATGGCCCCCGACATTGACAGATGGCGGGCCGGCCTCTATCTCTTGCCGGTCGCAAAAGGCCCCCGCTCGGGGGCCTCGGCCACTCACGTCGAGGAAGCTTCATGTTCGGCGCCATTGCCCGGCGGATCTTTGGAACCGCGAACGACCGTGTTCTCAAGCCGCTGAAGAAGCACGTCGATGCCATCAACGACCTGGAATCCTCGCTGACGGGGCTGTCCGACGACGAGCTGCGTGGCCGCACCGAAGTCTTCAAGCAACGCATCGCCGATGGCGCCGAGCTGGACGACCTGATGGTCGAGGCCTTCGCCACCGTGCGCGAGGCGGCCAAGCGGACCCTCGGCCAGCGCCATTTCGACGTGCAGCTGCTGGGCGGCATGGTGCTGCATCAGGGCCGCATCTCCGAGATGAAGACTGGCGAAGGCAAGACCCTGGTCGCCACCCTGCCGGTCTACCTCAACGCCCTGTCGGGCAAGGGCGTCCATGTGGTCACCGTCAACGACTACCTGGCCAAGCGCGATTCCGAGTGGATGGGGCAGGTCTACCGCTTCCTGGGTCTGACGGTGGGCGTCATCGTCCACGGCATCGACGACCTGGAGCGCCAGCAGGCCTATGCCTGCGACGTCACCTACGGCACCAACAACGAGTTGGGCTTCGATTACCTGCGCGACAACATGAAGTTCCGGCTGGAGGAGATGTGCCACCGGCCCTTCAACTACGCCATCGTCGACGAAGTGGACTCGATCCTGGTGGACGAGGCGCGCACGCCGCTGATCATCTCCGGCCCCACCGAGGATAATTCCGATCTCTACCGGCTGGTCGACCGCATCATGCCGCAGCTGGTGGCCGAGGATTTCGAGAAGGACGAGAAGCAGCGGGCGGTGACGCTCACCGATCGCGGCACCGAGCATGTGGAAGAGATGTTGCAAGCCGCCGACCTGATGAAGGGCGCCCTTTACGACGTCGGCAATGTCAGCCTGGTGCATCACGTCAACCAGGCGCTGCGCGCCCACAAGCTGTTCAGCCGCGACTCCGACTACATCGTCAAGAACGACAAGGTCATCATCATCGACGAGTTCACCGGCCGCATGATGGAGGGCCGCCGCTATTCGGAAGGCCTGCATCAGGCGCTGGAGGCCAAGGAAGGCGTCACCATCCAGAACGAGAACCAGACCCTGGCCTCGATCACCTTCCAGAATCTGTTCCGCCTGTATCCCAAGCTGTCCGGCATGACCGGCACCGCCATGACCGAGGCCGGCGAATTCCACGAGATCTACGGGCTGGAAGTGGTGGAAATCCCCACCAACATGCCGGTGACCCGCCAGGATGCCGATGACGAGGTCTATCGCACCGCCGGCGAGAAGAACGACGCCATCGTCACCCTGATCGAGGAGTGCCGGGGACGCATGCAGCCGGCGCTGGTGGGCACCACCTCCATCGAGAAGTCCGAGCATCTCTCCGAGCTGCTGAAGAAGAAGAAGATTCCGCATCAGGTGCTGAACGCCCGCTACCACGAGCAGGAAGCCGCCATCATCGCCCAGGCCGGCGTGCCCGGCGCGGTAACCATCGCCACCAACATGGCCGGCCGCGGCACCGACATCCAACTGGGCGGCAATCTCGACATGCGGACCCGCCTGGAACTGGCCGACGTGGTCGACGAGGCCGAGCGCGCCAAGCGCATCGAGGCGCTGAAGGCCGAGATCGAGGTCAACAAGACCAAGGTGCGCGACGCCGGCGGCCTTTACGTCATCGGCACCGAGCGTCACGAAAGCCGCCGCATCGACAACCAGCTGCGCGGCCGCTCCGGCCGCCAGGGCGACCCCGGCGCCTCCAAGTTCTTCCTGTCGCTGGACGACGACCTGATGCGCATCTTCGGATCGCAGCGCATGGACGGCATGCTCCAGAAGCTGGGCCTCCAGCAGGGCGAGGCCATCGTCCATCCCTGGATCAACAAGGCGCTGGAAAAGGCGCAGCAGAAGGTCGAGGCCCGCAACTTCGACATCCGCAAGAATCTGCTCAAGTTCGACGACGTCATGAACGACCAGCGCAAGGTGGTCTACGAGCAGCGCAAGGACCTGATGGCCGCCGAGGAGGTTGCCGAGGAGATCGTCGCCTTCCGCCACGAGGTCATCGCCGAGATGGTCGGCCGCTGCATCCCCGAACGCGCCTATGCCGACCAGTGGGACGTGGCCGGTCTGCACGAAGAGGTGCTGCGGGTCTTCAACCTGGACCTTCCCATCGCCGAATGGGCCAAGGAAGAGGGCATCGCTGACCAGGAGATCCGTCACCGTCTCACCGACTTCGCCGATCGCAAGATGGCGGAAAAGGTGGCCAATTACGGTGCCGACACCATGCGCATGGTGGAAAAGAGCCTGCTGTTGCAACTGCTCGACCAGGCGTGGAAGGACCATCTGCTGCAACTGGACCACCTGCGCCAGGGCATCAGCTTGCGCGCCTACGCCCAGCGCGATCCGCTGAACGAATACAAGCGCGAGGCCTTCAATCTGTTCGAACAGATGCTGCTGGACCTGCGCGAGAAGGTGACCTCGGTGATGGCGCATGTGGAACTGCGCTTCGGCGAGGAGACCCCGGAAACGGCGCTGGAGCCGCGCGGCCCCAGCCAGATGCGCGAATCCCGCGAGGACCCCGCCTTCGCCGCCGGGGCCGACGCCCCCACCATCGGCCTGACCTCGCGCAACACCGCCATCGACCCCGCCGATTCCGCCACCTGGGGCGCCACCCCGCGCAATGCCCCGTGCCCTTGCGGCTCGGGCAAGAAGTACAAGCACTGCCACGGCGCGGCAGCTTAATCAACAATATCAATGCTTTAGCTGATTAATTGACCCTAGGCAGACCCTATGCAATAATGGATTTCGCTTAGATATAGGCGAAATATATGCGAATGGGGTCTGCCGCTTATC
>NZ_CAINTR010000107.1 GCF_903853455.1 uncultured Magnetospirillum sp. | reverse complement strand
TGGGGCCGTTTGTCATGCCGCCGCCCGCTGGGGCCGGTCTCCAGTCGGGGCTCCGCCCCTCCTTACGTCCGGCCCCAGCGGGCAATCATACCGGCCATCATAGTTGTCGCTCAACCGGCCAAGATAATTGTCGGCGGCGACTTCCTGCGCCTCGACCCGCTCCACCAGGGGATCGCGGCCGGTGCCGTCGTCGTCCTCCATGTCGTCCATGACACAGCCGCCACCGGCTTTCTTGCCGCCGCCGCCCGGCCCCCTCTTGCCCGACTTGGAGAAGTGGACCACATCGACGAATTCCGAGGCGTCGCGGGTGACGTCGTAGAACACCATCTGCCGCGCCTGGACGAAATTGGCGTCGCACTGGATCAGGCTGTTGGTGGTGATGGCGATGCGCAAATGTCCGTGGTCCATATGTGGCCTCTCTCAAGTCATGGGTTGCCCGACCACCATCATCTCGCGGCCGAAGCGCGGCCGGAAATGGGCGGGCAGGGTCAATCCGTCTGGGGTTCGCGCCCGCCACCGGGACAAATCGGCCAGCGGCAGGGCGCCGTCGCGCAGAGCCTCGACCGGGATGATGTGCAGGGTGTCGTCGAGGACCACGAAAAAAATCGATGGGATAGCGCGCCGCATCCCGGTAGGCGGCGCCGATCTCGATGGCGAGCAGGCCATCCGGCGCCGCCTTCTGGACCTTGGGCCGCACCTCGGACTCCGCACCCTGAGCGCCATCATCCGCCGGCTGGCGGACCTGGCGGTCAGGGATCCCAGCGGCCGCGCGCCCTGGGTCGCGGTTCCGGAGTTGAAAGACGTAGCGCTGCATCTCGACCGCATTGCCTCGGCGCTGCAACGCTGCCTGCTGACCGGCAGCCCGGTCGGCGATCACCTGCGAGAGGTCGAGACCATGCTGGCCCGCCTGCGGGACATGCTGGGACAGTCGCGATAATCGGGGCTATTCCAGGGGCAAGGTCCCGGACGGTGGCGACGAAGGCGGCGGCCTGGCGCACCGACCAGTCCGCTTTGTCCCGCGGCACCGGTTCGGTGGCATAGTTGGCCAGCAGGCGAAAGAGGGCTTCGCTCCGCCGCTTTCAGCCTTCTTGGCCATGTGCTCCTCCTCGATCAGGAAAGATTGAATGGCCCGGCCAGTTATTTTAAGTTTATTATAAAACGCGGAATAGAGGCGGATGCCATGCAAACTTTCGGAACCTATGACGTCGATCAACACGGGAGACGGTGTTACCGCCCCCCCGTTCCCCCGTTTCCCCGTCTCGACGATATGTGGGACCAGCTTGATCCGGCGTTACGTGCGATCACCGACTTTGACCGGGCTCTGGAGGGCTTTCCTCTCCCCAATGTCATCGGCAAATTGTTCGCTCGCCTGGATGCCGTCCACAGTTCCGGCGCCGAGGGAACGACCACCACATTTACCGACCTGATGGGGTTTCAGTCCGAGTTAAGGCAAGCCCGAAATCGGGAGGATGCGCAAACGGTGGCAGGGTGCGCCGATGCCTTCGATGCACTCTCGTCTTCTCCAAAGTCTCCTGCGGAAATGGTGCGGCTGATTCATCTGCGCCTTTTTGAGAGGGCGAAAGACCCTTATGTCGTGGCGACGGCGGGACGCTGGAAGACCATTCCCAACTCAACCTTCGATTCTGCCCAGGGAGGACCATTCCATTTTACCGCTCCCGAAGCCTTGGGGGATGCCTTGGGTGAATGGGAGCGGTTCACTCTTGCCGATGGCGCACAGCCCGAACTGGTACGGCAATGCCTGTCTCACTGGATGTTCGAGCACATCCACCCTGTCGCAGATGGCAATGGCCGAGTCG
Source organism: uncultured Magnetospirillum sp. (assembly GCF_903853455.1). Taxonomy (GTDB): domain Bacteria; phylum Pseudomonadota; class Alphaproteobacteria; order Rhodospirillales; family Magnetospirillaceae; genus Phaeospirillum. The sequence continues at coordinate 1,209 of NZ_CAINTR010000107.1, read as the reverse complement.
GAAGGCTGCTCCTCCCTTTGATGCTTCGGCAAAAGAAGGCAACAGCCCAGGCTTGCGCCTTCATGGGAGAGGGCGTTCACCTGAATAAGAGCCTCTATGTGGATGCGCTTCGGGATGGGCGGATGACGGGCGATCTGACGGCGTTTGTCCGGACCTGCCTGTCCCTGATCCGCCAGACGGCGCGAGCCAACCATCAGCGGCTTGACGCGCTTGGAGGGGTTCACCGGACTTGGCAGGACGCGACGGCGAAGTACCGCCGCCAGTCCGTCATTCATAAGCTGGTTCCTTTTGCCCTGACGACGCCAGTCTTCACGGTACGCGATGCTCAGCGGGGATTACCGGGCTCTCCAGTGTTCCAGACCGTCAATGCCGGTATTGCCGAGCTGGTCGAACTTGGCGTGCTACGGCAGCGGTCCTCCGAAGGCCAAATCGTCGAGAGAGACCGGTTGTTCGAGGCCCGGTCGGTTATCGAATTGTTCGATCCCGTTCGAGGCTGAAAGGCTTTCTAACGGCACATGATGGCGGGTCCATCCGGTGTCGCAGGGAATCTCGTGGGTTATCTGGGAAATCCAGTTTAACGCTCCGCCCCACCGCGTCCGCCGGACCGCGGCGACCGCTTCACTGATCTTGGCGACGATCAAAGCCTCTGTGCCCTTCGGACATTGGAAGACGGAGACATTCATCGCCGGGCTGCGTCATGATGGCCTGGTGGCTCCTTTTGTCATCAATTGTCCGATGAACCGGAAGATATTCGAGGCCTATATCGAGACCCAATTGGCCCCAACCCTGGAACCGGGCGACGTCGTGAGCCGCGTCGCTGAACAGAAGCACCGCGCCCGTGACGACGCCATTTTCGACCGTGGGGCTAAGGGAATAGTCCACCGCCAGATCACGACCGTTAGCCAGACGAAACACTTTGCCCCGGCCTTCATCCGCATTCCCGCACAGACAGGCCAGCATGACCGCGGAAATGGCTTCGTCGCTGGCGGGATTGCTCTCTTCCGCCCTGGAAAAGATCTCGAGGAAATTTGCCCCGACCAGAACCACTGCGAATTGTCCGATGCTTGCGTGCGGATTCCGATTTATCCGGCCGGGGATTCCGATTCCAATCCGGCCACCCATTCCGATCCGTTTCCGGCCACCTGTACCGATGTGATTTCGGCCGGTCGGAGGGTGCCTGCCCAGCAGGTCTATGACGGTCATCTCATG
>NZ_CAINTR010000106.1 GCF_903853455.1 uncultured Magnetospirillum sp. | reverse complement strand
TCGAAGGCATCAATAGCCTCGTTCAAGCGGCCAAGGCCAAAGCCAGGGGCTACCGATCAACCCGCAACCTCAAGGCGATTATCTACCTGATCGCTGGCCGACTCGAACTCAAGCTACCCACTTGAAACAGCGAGGAGCCTTTCCCTCTTCCCCGAATTCAGAATCTCTCTTGCGGAGAGTCGCGAGCCTCATTCCTCTGCCTATGACATGCGGCCGAGAGAGGGGGGTTATCGCTTCCGGCTTCGGCCGAGCGCTCGTTCCCACTCGGCGATCACCGTCTCGTCGATCGCCTGATGAGAGCCCTGTGAGCCTGTGTCGAGTCCGCTCGCGGCCTTTAGTTGCGCCTCAAGTTCGACGACGCGCGCTTCCAGCATGGCGATCTTTTGGGCCTGGGTTGGCTGGTCCCGGTGCCGCTGTCGATAGCGCCTCTGCTTTTCCGCTGGTGTCAGGGCCATCCTGCCTCCGGTAACACGTTACTACTGGAGCCTAACAGGGTGCCCCCTCCGTGTCTTCGGAAAAGGGCGAAATTGGTAACGCGTTACCGTTGCGGAGGGGCTGGATGTGGCGGATTGCCACGTGTTTTTGCCCATCGGCTTTGGATCGAATAACTTGAGGAAGGGGTCGTTCCTAGTCGATTGCGTAAGACACGGCACGCTCAGCGGATAGGATTGGGGGCGACGAAACGCCGCCGCCTGCTTCAGGAGGCAGCCCTAAGCCGATGGCAGGGGCCGTCCCGCCGAGGCTATCTCTTGTTCGGCTTGCGACTGAGAAGTTGGCTCAAGACTTCGGCCTGGGAACTTGCCTTGACCTCGGGCTGCGGAGCAGGAGGGGGGGCGTCGAAAATGACGGGCGGCTTTACCGCCGTCATTGCCGCGGCGGGTGCATTGCCGATTTCGTCGACTTCTTGCTCGATTTCCTGAGCCATCTTCGCGACGTCGGTGGCTGCGCCAATAATGCCCCTGATGATCGCAAGGGCTGCTTCCTTATTGTCACCGCCGCTCATTTCCTTCGTCTCCGTCTTAAATGGCCGCCCAGGTGATGGTGTCCAGTCCAGACTGACTTGTCAAAGCGTGAATTCGAGGTATTGGGCTATGCGATGGAGTGGGCGCGGGCCTTCCGGCCGCACTCGAAATGTCCTCCGTCGATCTCTCCGGCAGACGTCCGGCACCCCTTCCCTTTGGCGGGAGGTTCTCCCCTGCGTATCAAAGTGGCGGGATGGCGACGGAGGGCCGGGACTTGCCGCGGGCCAATGAATTTACGGCGGTTACGTATCCTCCGACGCAAGCGGCTCCAAGCACGCCCACGACCACCAGCCCAAGGCCGGGACCAATGGCAACGGTGAGCGGCAGGCCCAAAAGCACTCCCGAGAGCAATTTCGGCGCCGCGACTTTTAGTCCGGTTAGTGGTATGTCGATCATGGAAATTCCCGTACGTGGCCGCTGCGAAACGCTGATTTACTCCCCTCCAGCTTACCATAGGCGCGAATCAAAGCGGCAAATTTTTGGCACGGGGAGGGGGCGGGAGTTCCCGCCCACAAGTGCTATATGACAATCGTTATCATGCGCAAGTTCGCGCTTTCGATCCGTCAAATGAAAGGCTATTGCCGTAAGTAGCTGCATATGTCAAAAGAGAAGTTAATTTCTCAATACTCTTGGAGGGTGGTCATGGCAGTGCAGATGGCAACGGGAATGGCAGGTGGAGCCGCCGCGAATGCCGCAGTTCCCGCAGCCGGTGGCGTGCCCGTGGGGGCCGCAGCTGCGCGGGAAATCGAACGTGAGGGCGCAGCGCAGGCGGCCGGCATGAAAGCCGGCGGGGCTCAGGCGGGTGCGGCCAATGGCGTGGCGGCCAAGACCGGTGCCGCGAAAGCCGCCGCCGCCGAGGTTGAGCGCGAGGCGGTTACCGCCAAGGCGGCCGGAATGAAGGCCGCCGGGGCCAAGGTTGCTACTGGTGGCGCCAATCAGGCGGCTCTGACCGCCAAGGGCGTCGGCACGACCTCCACTGTCGGCGGCGCGACCAAGATCGCCGCCGCTGGAGCCAAGGGCAAGGCCGTGGTTGCCGCCGGCGGGGCCGGTGCGGCCGGCGCCGCCGCAGCGGGAGCCGCCAGCGGGGCTTCGGTCACCGCCAGTCCCATCGTCGCCGCCAGCAGCGGCAGCGCCATGCTGACCGCCAAGGGCGTGAGCCTTGGCCTCGGTCTGGGTCTCGGAGCCTGGGGGCCGGTGCTGCTGGGTGTCGTCGGAGTGGCGGGCGCCGTGGCCCTTTATGGATATTACAAGAACCGCAATGCCGAGCCGGCTGCGGCCGAAGCCGTCTGAAGGAGGACGATATGATCGCACAGACTCTCGGGCTGTCGCAGGAATCCGGTACGAGCTACAAGCCTCTGGTGATGGCGGCGCTCAGCTATTTGGGCATTCTTTGTTTCGTGCCTCTGATGCGCAACAAGGATGACGAATACGTTCAGTTCCATGCCAAGCAGGGGCTGGTGCTGTGGATGTGGGCCGTGGTGTCCATGTTCATCCTGGAGGTTCCCGTTATTGGAAAATGGTTCTTCGGCTTCTCGTCCATGGCCATTGTCTTGCTGTCGGTGGCCGGTCTGGTGTCGGTGGCATTCCGCCGCGCCTGGAAGCTGCCGCTGATCGGATATTTTTCCGACCGCATCTGATCGGATACTTTGATGTGTAGATCCAACGCCGAGGCAACCTGACGGGTGTCTCGGCGTTGACGTTTCAGGGAAGCCGGCGCCACCAATCGAGGACACTTCGAAAGATGGCCTCTCCATTGTCGGCGATTTCGATGAAGCCGATGGCAATGGCGGCCACGGTGAGTAGGATGCCGACCTTGATCCTGCCGTTCTTGGGCATTTGATCGTAAGGGGTCATTGACGGAGGTCAGCCGCAACCGGTGCGCCCACTGTTCCCCTTGGCTCCGCAACTGCACCCGCCACCGCAAGCCGTTCCGCCAGATGGCCGGGTCATCCGCCACAGATGGCGGATGACCACGAAAGCTGCTCCGGCACCTACGACCGCAATAGCGCCCATATCCCAGATCGATCCCCACGCCATGGCGGCACGCTTCCTTCTGTCAAGGTTGGGAGGAATGCCCTCGTATATCTAGAGCAGGTGCTGGCCGATCTTGCTTACCGCCAGCGCCAGGATCCAGGCGAAGGTCAACGAATATGCCACGGAGAAGCCGGCCCATCGCCAACTCCGCGCCTCCCGCGCGATGATGGCGATGGTCGATAGGCAGGGGGCGTAGAGCAAGGTGAAGATCATGAAGGCGACCGCCGTTGCCGGAGGCATGGCCCCCCGCAGGGCCGCCGTCAGGCCATCCGATTGCTTCTCTTGGGCGTAGATGACGGCGTAGGTCGCCACCACCACTTCCTTGGCGACGAAGCCGGTCATGATGGAGGCCGATTCCCGCCACGAGAAGCCCAGTGGTTCGAACAGCGGCGTCACCGCGATGGCCGAACGTCCGAGATAGCTTTTTTCCAGTTTCTCCTGCGCCTGGGTCGCCTTGAGACTGCGCAAGGCCTCGTCCTTGGCCGGGCTGTCGGCCCGGCTTTCCATCTCGGTGATGGCGGTCTCGAAATCCTGGGAATAGACGATGTTGCGGGGAAATTCCTGGAGGAACCAGATCACGACCGAACCCACCAGGATGACGCCGGTGACCTTGGCGACGAAGCCCTGGGCGCTGTCCCACATGTGGTGCAGCACCGAATGCATGGTCGGCAGGCGGTAAGGCGGCAATTCCATGACGAAGGCGTCGCTGCCGCTGCCGGGAATGATGCGGTTGAGCAGCACCGCCGACAGCATGGCCGTTCCGATCGAGGCCATGTACATGGCGAATACCACCGTTCCGGCGATATTGCTGAAGAATGCTCCGGCGAACAGGATGAAAACCGGCAAGCGGGCCGAGCAGCTCATGAACGGCGAGATCAGCATGGCGATCAGGCGCGCCCGCTTGTTGGTGATGACGCTGGTGGCCATGACCGCCGGGACGTTGCAGCCGAAGCCGGCCACCATGGGGATCAGGGTGGTGCCGTGCAGGCCGAAATGGTGCATCACCCGATCCATCAGAAAGCTGGCGCGGGCGAGGTAGCCGGTGCCGCTCAACACCGCCATGAAGAAGAACAGGATGACGATGTTGGGCAGGAAGACGATGGTGCCGCCGACACCGGCCATGACGCCGTTGATCACCAGATCGTGGAACATTCCCTCGGGCAGGGTCTTGTCCACGAGGTCGGTCGCCAACTGAACCCCGGCCTTGATCCAGTCGGTGGGAATGGCACCCAGGCTGAAGGTGGCCTCGAACATCACCCACAGAATGCCGAGCAGCAGCGGCAGGCCCAGGCTCCGGTTCAGGAAGACGTCATCGAGGATGCGGGTCAGCTTGAACCCGGCTGTGGGGTCCTCCGTCTGCTGGCGGACTTCCCGCAGCAATCCGTTGGAAAAGGCAAAGCGCGCCGAGGCCAGCAAGGTGGCGGCGTCCTCGTCGTGTTCGTGGGCCAGGGTGGATTGCTCGCCCCGGATTTCATCGACCAGTTCGACGTGATTGCTTTCGTGGCGCAGAATCTCGTCGTCGCCTTCCAGCAGTTTGGTCGCCAGCCAGCGTGAACGCACGGGGCTCAGCTCCTGCGGGTGCAACTCGGCCATATGCTGCTGGACGCGGTCGATGGCCGCCTCCAGGTGGCTGTCGTAGTGCAGCCGCAGGGGCGTGACGGGCGGTGCCGAGACCACCCCCACGACGGCATCCAGCAGGGCTTCGATCCCTTCCTTCTTCAGGGCGCAGGTCTCCACCACCGGCGAGCCGAGGGCCGATGCCAGCATGGCAGTGTCGATGCGGATGCCGGCGCGTCGCACCTCGTCAATCATGTTGAGGACGGTGATGCGGGGAAGCCCGGTCTCGATCAACTGGGTGGTCAGGAACAGGCTGCGGTCCAGATGGCCGGCGTCGAGGACGTTGACGATGACGTCCGGCTCTTCGCCATGAAGGTAATCACAGCCGATCTTCTCCTCCGGCGATTGTGACGATGTGGAGAAGATGCCCGGGACATCGACGATGCGTAAGCTGACTCCGCGATGGCTGATCTCGCGCGTGGAGAGCGAGGTGGTGACCCGCTGGTAGTTGGCGACGGCGGATTGGGCGCCCGTCAGGGCATTGAACAAGCTGGTGGCGCCAGCATTGGGGTTGCCCACCAGTGCCACGGTGACGGGGGATTTCATGCGTGATAACCCTCAGGTTTCAGTCGGATGGGGTGAATTATTTCAGGCGGATGCGAATCTGCCGGGCTTCGGTGTTGCGAAGCCCCAAACTGTAGCCCATCAGGGTGTAGATGCGCGGATCGCCGAGCGGGGCCGAGCGATCCAGGGTGACGGCAGTGCCGGCAACCACCCCGAGCGACATCATGCGGCGTTTGAAAACACCATCAGCGCTGTCGATTTTGAGGATTTCGCCCTGTTGCTCCGGGCGAAGGTCGGCAAGGGTGACGCTATCCATCTCAATGTGCTGATTCATGGTCCCGCCCTAAGAATGCGAATGCTTGTCAGTTTAATCTGGTTTTACTGATAAGGCAAAACCCCAAATGTGACATTGGAAGTTCTTTTCGCTACTACCTTGGTCTGCGGGCAGGGGGCATGCGACGGCGGAGCATTTGTGTGAGCGAAGCAGATAGCATTTGACAATGAGTTGCAATTGCGGTGATCTGTCGATGCGAGCTATTCGCACTATCAGATGAAGGGGACACCCCATGAGCCTTTACACCCCAGCTAACGCCACACCTCCGGGGACGCACCCGGTCGTTGGTTCCGCCATCGCCGGCGCGGGTGGTGCGGTGGCCGCCGGTACAGCCAAGGCCGCCGGTTTTCTGGCCCTTGGCAAGGGGGCGGCGGTGGGGCTGGGGGCTTTGGCTGGTGGTCCATTAGGGGCTGCCGTCGCCGTTGGGTTGATGGCGAGCTTGATCTATGGTTCGGCGGCGGTGCGCCAAAGGCGCCCTCACTGACCTGCCTGTCCCGGCCTAGGAGAGGAACGAGAACAGCCTTTTGGCGGGTGGTTTGGCCGGGCTGGCGTCGATCTTGGTCGCCGAGGTGAGGATGGCGTCGATGCCGGGAATGCGGATGGTCGGGGCCTTTGCCGCCTTGGTCAGATGCGTTGCCCAATCGCGGACATGGAAATCCGGGCTGGCCCCGAATTGCTTCAGCAGGTCTGAACGCTCTGGCTGGGCGAAGTCGCTCTTGATCAGGATGAGGTTCTCGCCGTTGTGATGGCGCTTGAACAATTCCGGTTCGAAGGTCAAGGCCCGCAGCGACAGCAGAATAACCAGCATGGAAAAGTGGTCGATGGCGGGATCGAAATGCCGGACATCGCGCCGTGGGTGCTGGAAATTGATCCCACCCAGCATGGTCGAGGGCAGTCCTTTCAGTTCGGGCAGGTACATGGAATCATAGTCGATCAGCTTAAGGCGACCATCCTGGCTGACCAGGACGTTGTCGTGCTTCAAATCGCCATGGGCGATGCCGCGTCGCAGCAGGTCAAGGCACAGACGGCCCCACGCCCGGGTCAGTCCGGCCAGTGCCGAGGCATTGCTTCGCTGACACAGGAGTTCGGCGATGGCGCCGATGCCGCGCCCGTCGATCCAGGGCATGGTCACCACCGCGTAGTCGGTGTGGGGCGCCACGCTGGAGGTAACGAACACCTCGGCCGGCAGGAATTGCAGCGGCACCACATAGGGGCACTGGGAGGTCCGGCAGAATTTGGCCACGGCGGCGTAGCGGCGCGGCAGGTCGGGAACCTCGCGGGTGAAGCACTTGATGGCCATGGGATCTCCGCCCTTGGCCATCACCTTGAACACCCCCGCGAAATTGCCGGCCAGGAAGACCGGGCTGCGGCGCGCGTCCAGATGCGGCTCGAATTCCAGGGTGGCAAAGCGCCCCTTGGCGTTGGCAATGGCCGTCTTGTAGTCGTTGATCAGGGGGAGGGGCATGGAAGAGTCACCGGAGGTCGATGTCGAGCATGATGAGCGTGGAATCGTCGTTGGCGAGCAATCCCTTGTCGAACAGGGCGCGGACCCGGCCGGCGAAAGAGTGATCGGATTTGAGGCTGTCGCGGAGGGTCGCCAGCTCGGTGGACACGCAGGGTGGCGGGGTGGCGCGATGGGCGCGGGCGGCTTGTCCCAGCTTGCTCTCGCCGCCGGACAGGCGCTGGAACTCGCCCAGCATTCCGGTCGCCGAGGCGGGGCGCGCCAGACTGGCCAGGGTCCGCAGCAACAGGTATTGACCGATTCCGTCCGAGGCCAGCACCACCGTCGCCCGATCCGGCAGCGCCATCTCGCCGCCATGGAGGCTGGCCTCGCGCGGCATGTCCTTCCAATTGAGCAGAAATGGCGCCCGGTCCAGCGCCGACAAGGTCGTCGGGTAGCTGGCGGCCAGGACCGGCTGGCGTCCGGTGCGGTCGAACACCATCATCTGGCTATCGCCATAACCCAGCCACCGCAGCATCACCCGCCCCTGGCGATAGGTCAGCCAGCCCGCCACCAGCGTGGCGAACGAACCTTCACGGATGAATTTGCTGTGCCGGGCTGGCGTCGCTTTCGATCGCTCGGCGTATTCGGCGCGGAAGGTCAGGCAGAAGCCGTCCATCCACTGGTTGAGGGCCTTCAACCCAGCAAGGGGAGACTTGGGCAGCCGGGTCACCAGCGTTTCGGCCCAGGGGCCGCAGAACAGCCCGGCGCCGCCGGCGCCGTCCGATATGGCGGCCATCACTCCATCCGGCGTTTTCACCAGCCGGAAACGGTCTTCGTTCCGCCGCCACAGCACCGTGTCGCCGCTGGTGAAGCTGTCGTTGCGGGGCTTGACGACGGATCGGCCCTGGGCGGTCCACGAAAGCATGGGGAGGCGTCGCCGGATCAAGATTCGTTACTCTTGCTCGCTGAACTCGATCTGCATCGCCGGATGCTCGATGTCGAAGGAATCGCTGATGATCGGTTCGGATCCCAAATCCGGCGCCACGGAGGGTTCGATGGGGGCGGACAGGCCGATGGCCTGGCGGGTGCCGATGTCCAGCAGTTTGAGGAGGGCCACGGCGTCGGCGTTGAACGCCATGCCCTTGATGACGGGCGTGCGGTCCAGGTCGCGGTCGAACACCTCGCAGATGATGGCGCGGTGCCGGTTGGACAGTTCGCTCGACATGTCGAACAGCAGCTTGGCGTAGGGCGCGCGCGGCAATTCCGTCGGTGACGAGGGGAAGACAACCGGCGCGTCGGTTCCGCCTGCGATGTGGCAGTTGATCAGCAGCACGTTGCCGTCGCTGGTTTTCAGCTCGGTAAGCTTCCGCGCCGTGGCCAGAAGCTCGGCGTCGGTGTTGACGTCGTTGGCCATGCCGTCGGTGATGTTGATCACCACCGGAGGGAACGAGTGCGGGTTGTCGCGCACCCAGGTTTCCAGGGTGGCGTGGGCCAGGCGGAGGGCGGCGTTCATGGGGGTGCTGTCCACCCCGACCGGATCGATCCAGCGCGACAGGGTGATGCGCTCGATCAGCACCTGGCCGCGCACCTCGGTCTCGATCTCCACCTCCTCGGTCTCGGCGTTGCTCGCCACCTCCGAGATGGGGACCAGACGGCGGCCGGCCAATCCGCCGCGCCAGCAGAATTCCGGTCGGTTGGTGCGGCCGTAGCCGATGATGCCGACGTCGAAATAATCGCGCACGCCTTCATCACGCATGCAGCGGTTGACCAGCTCTTCCAGGGTGCCGTTCAGGGCGTTGGCCACGACCACGGCGCGGCTGACCATCTTTCCCGACAGGTCGGGGCCGAATTCCTTGTTCATGGATCGCGATTGATCGACCATGAACAGGAACACTCCCTTGCACTCCCTGCTGATTTCCTGGGAATAGCTCATGTAACCCTCCTGCTCCGTCCATCATCGTCGCCGGCCGCACGACTTGCGACACCCAGTCTGGGCGATTAGCATAATGTCACTTGCATGTACACAGCCATGTCCTTGAAAGCATAACAACATGAGAGTCACATGCATTTTCAGTTGCTGACGGTCCGGCGGCCGAGCCATGCCAGTGGGTTGTTTCCAAGGTATCCTGCCGGTCGTCTTGCTGTTATTGTGACGACGACGTCTGCGTCCCAGCGCATTTGGATGCCTGGGGCGCCATCATGGGAGCCGTCCTTATGTTGATGGGGTTTGTTAGGGGAATGTCGGCCAAGTTTAATAGCAGTACCCGCGTGCTGTGGGCGTGCTCGATCGCTTGGCTTGTTCTGTCGGTTGTTTATATAACCATTTTCAATGGCTGGAAGAATGTTTTTACCATGCTTCCGCATGAGTTTTTTATTGTTCTATTGGCGATCACATTGCCGATCGCGCTCATGGTTCTGATCGTCCTGCTCGCGCGGATCGTGAGCAGCGTCGATACCATGAAGTCCGAGATCACCGCCCTGTCCCAGCGGGATGTCGCCTCGGAAGGGGCGGTGACGATGTTGGCCGATCTGTTCCGCGAGCATCGCGAGGCCATCGCCGCCCAGGTGGCGGCCCAGGTCGAGGCGACCGCCCAATTGGTCCAGATGAACCAGGACGTCCGCGCTCTTGCCGCTCCCCGGCATGATGCCGGCACCGACGATTCCATGGCCTTGTTGGCCCAGTTGTTCCGCGAGCATCGCGAGGCGGTGGCCGGACAATTGGAGGCCCAGGTTTCGGCGACCGCCCAACTGGTGCAGGTGACCCGCGACAGCAGCGACGGGATCGTCGACGAGTTGCGGTCCCAGCGGGTGTTGTCGCAGGAGATCACCCAGGAACTGTCCCACATCGCCCAGAGCCGGAGCGTCGCTCCGACCACCGCCCCCGTTCTCGACCCGTCGCAACGGATCGACCGCATGCGGGCGCTGGCGGAGGTGCTGGGGCTGGCCCTCAACGATCTCAGCATGACGGCGACGCAGTTGCTGACCGAACACCTGAATGCGGCCCTTGGCGATCGGGAAGGCACGCGGAAATTCATCGCGAGCCTGACCAACGCCTATTTCTCCGGCGACAAGAACGTCTTCTTTCGCAGTCTGGTTCATGAGGCCGTCAGCCGTCCGGACCAGTTACGGCAATGTGCGGCTGATGCCGAGAACGTGCGCCAGCAGATTTCCAAGATCCTGCGCGAGGCGCGTGAGATCCGTTCGCTGGTGGCGGCGTGCGATCCCAATGATCTGGTCCGCATCGTCTTCGAGGATGGCGAGCTATGGGGCCTGGAAAAGGCCTTGGCCGAGCATTTCCACATCGACGGGACGCCCATCATCGAGGCGTAGGGCGGTTCACGTCCCTTCCCGCTGCTCGCACGGGGGCGCGGGGGAGGTCAGCGACGCGATGATCCGACATTCGGCGACCACCTGCCCGCGGCAATTCGTCAATTGCCGCAGCTCTTCCCGCAGGGCGATCAGGTCGGCGATTTTCCGATCCACCTCATCAAGGTGGCTGGCGACCATCTGGTCGGCGTCCCCGCAGGGGAGGTCCGGCCGTTCCGCCAGCGTCAGCAGGGCGCGGATGGACTCTATGGAGAATCCCAGGTCACGGCCACGCCGGATGAACCGAAGCCGTTGGGCGTGGCTTTCTCCATAAAGGCGGAAGCCGCCCTGGGTTCTGGGCGGCGGCGGCATCAGGGCGATTTTCTCGTAGTACCGGATGGTCTCGATGTTGACGCCGGTCAGCTGGCTGAGGTCTCCGATATTGATCTGCGACATGGACATCGTTTCCCGTTGACTCTGTAGTGACTCCAGGGTCCATGCTCGACTCCGATCGATGGTTTGTCCAGCAGGATCGCGAGCCGTAAGGAAGGAGCCTTCGCCATGTCGGAAACCAACGCCTGCTGTACCGGAACATGCTGCGGGACGGCCTTTCCCCAGATGCCCGTCATGCCTTTGCGCCCGGCGGCGGATCGGATGAGGCGGTCTTTCCGGGTTACCGGTATGTGCTGCGTCGAGGAGGTGCGGGCCCTGAAGGCGGCACTCGGCCCCATGGCCGGAGGTGAGGACCGCCTGAGTTTCGACCTGCTCAACGGTAGGATGACGGTGCCGTCGGGAGTCGCTCCGGACGAGGTCGTCGCCGTGATCGCCGGCCTGGGCATGACGGCGGAAGTGTGGGAGCGCTCCACCGCCTCCCAGCGCAACCGGGCCGATGCCTCCCGTCGGTGGCTCCAGGCTGTCCTGGCGGCGGTCAGCGGCACCGCGGTGGTGTCGGGTTTGATATGCGACGAGGCCCTCCACATGGCTCTGCCGGCTCGAATCGCGGAAGCGGTCGCCGTCGCGGTGGGACTGCGGATGGTGTTGCCGAAGGCGTTCGCTGCGGCCCGTTCGCTGCGGCCGGACATGAACCTGCTGATGACGGTGGCGGTGCTTGGCGCCATGGTGCTGGGCGACTGGATGGAGGCGGCGACGGTCTCGGCCCTGTTCGCCCTGTCGCTGGCGCTGGAGAGCTGGAGCGCCGAGCGGGCTCGCCGCGCCATCGCCGCCCTGATGGACAGCGCCCCGTCCCTGGCGCGGGTGAGGCGGCCCGATGGCGGCGAAGACCTCTTGCCGCCCGAGGATGTGGCGATTGGAGCCTGCTTCGTCGTTCTGCCCGGCGAGCAGATACCCTTGGACGGACGGGTGCTGGTCGGCGAGAGCATGGTGGACCAGGCGCCGATCACCGGTGAAAGCGTTCCGGTCCCGAAGTCACCCGGCATGGAGGTCTTCGCCGGATCCATCAATGCCGACGGCGTACTCGAGATCGAGAATTTGAAGTTGGCCGGAGAGACCACCCTGGCCAAGGTCGCCCGGTTGGTGGAGGAGGCCCAGGGGCAGAGATCCAAGGACGAACGCTGGGTCGATCGTTTCGCCGCCATCTACACTCCCGCCGTCCTGGCCGGCGCGGTGGCGGTGGCGTTGCTTCCGCCGCTATTGCTGGGCCTGGGATGGTCCGAGTGGGTCTATCGGGCTCTGGTGCTTCTGGTCATTTCATGCCCCTGCGCCCTGGTGATCTCGACGCCGCTGACGGTGGTGGCCGCCATGGCTTCGGCGGCGCGGGCCGGTGTCCTGGTCAAGGGAGGCGAATATCTCGAAACCGTGTCCCGTCTTTCGGCGATCGCCTTCGACAAGACCGGAACCTTGACCTCGGGCCGCCCCGCCGTCGAGCGGGTGGTGGCGATGGATGGCGGAAGCGAGGCCAGTATCCTGCGTTTCGCGGCGGCCCTCGAGGCCCGCAGCAGTCATCCCCTGGGCCGCGCCATCCTTGACCATGCCGCCGCGCGGGGAATCGTCCCCATGCCGGCGGACGGTGTGCTGGCCCAACCCGGCAAGGGAATGAGTGGGATGGTTGAAGGCCGGATGGGGTGGCTTGGGTCACATCGCTACGCGGTCGAGCGGGGGGCCGAAACGCCTGCCGTGCGTGAAGCAGCCCAGGCCTTGGCCGAAGAGGGGCGATCCGTCGTGGCTGTCGGTGATGAGACGGGAGTGCTTGGACTGATTGCCCTGTCCGATCCCATCCGTCCGGAAGCCAGGGCGGCGCTGGCCGCCCTTCGGCGGGCGGGAGTTGGGCATCTGGTCATGTTGACCGGCGACAATGTCGCGACCGCCGAACGGGTGGCTCATGACCTTGGCCTTGATGTTGTCCGGGCCGAATTGCTGCCCGAGGATAAAAGCACTGCCATGGACGACCTCTTGCGGCAATTCGGTGTCGTCGCCATGGTGGGCGATGGCGTCAACGACGCGCCGGCCATGGCCCGTTCGTCCCTGGGGATCGCCATGGGGGCGTTCGGTACCGACACCGCCATCGAAACCTCCGATCTGGCGTTGATGTCGGACGATCTTGGCCGGTTGGCCTGGCTGGTGGGGCATTCGCGGCGGATGATGGGCGTCATCCGTCAGAACATCGGCTTCGCCATCGTGGTGAAGGCGATTTTCGCGGTTCTGGCGCTCCTGGACATGGCGACTCTGTGGGGGGCGATCACGGCGGACATGGGGACGGCGCTCCTGGTGGCCTTCAACGGATTGCGCCTGCTCAGGGCAGGTCTCCCCACCATTCGCCATACCCGACCATAGTCTAGTTTCTTACAAGTCTAATAGGCACTTGCAAAGTAGGGCTGTTCATTGCTACTTACCTGCGACCGGTTATCATTCGCGGGAGGGGGTTATGCCGAATCGATTGGTGTCACGCACAACGGCAGGAGATCGTAAACGCCGGTTGGCTATAGGTGTGGGCGTGATGGCGATGGTGGCGGGGGCCGCCGTCTTCGGCGGCTTACATGGCGCCAGGTCCGCCGCCGAGCCTCAGAAGCCGCCCGCGCTGATCCATGAGGCAGGCCGGATCATCCTTCCCGTCGGCTCTCCCTATTTCGATCGCATCGTCGTGGGGGATGTGGAGGAAAAGACCGCGAGCCCCCTTCTGATCCTGCCCGCCGCCGTCGAGGCGGACCCCGCGCGAACCATCAACGTCTTGCCGCCGGTTACCGGTAAGGTGGTGGAGTTGATGGTGCAACTTGGGGATCAGGTGACCGAGGGCCAGCCCCTGGCCGTGATCGATTCCGGCGACCTTGCTCAAGCCTATGCCGATCATGACAAGGCGCTCGAGACCCAGCGCCTGACCAAACAGGTGCTGGATCGGGCGCGTGCGCTCACCAGTGCGCGCGGCGGTGCGATCAAGGACCTGGAGCAGGCGGAAAGCGACTATGCCCAGGCCTTGGCCGAGTCCAACCGCGCCCACGCTCGGCTCAAGGAAATTGGCGCCACCTCGGAGGTCAAGGGGCGTCGTGTCCTTACCTTGCGGGCTCCAGTGTCGGGCAGTATCACCCAGCTCAGCACCGCTCCGGGATCATTCGCCAATGATCCCAACGGGACGTTGATGACCATCGCCAACCTCGACAAGGTCTGGGTGACGGCGAACGCACCTGAAAACAATGCGTCCTTCGTCAAACAGGGGATGGATGTGGACGTCACCTTCCCCGCCTATCCCGACCAACATTTTCAGGGAACGGTGACCTCGGTCAGCGCGGTTCTCGAGCCCGATACCCGCCGGAGCAAGGTTCGCATCATGTTTCCTAATGGGGATGGCCGGTTCAAGCCCAACATGTTCGCCAGCGCCACCTTCGTGGCTCCGCCGACGAACGAGATCCTGGTGCCGACCTCCGCCTTGATGATGAACAACGACCGCATCACGGTCTTCGTCGAGGTGGCGCCATATACCTTCGAGCGCCGCGCGATCGAACCGGGCCAGGAAACCGGGGGATACGCCAGGATACGACGGGGACTGAAAGCCGGGGAGAGAATCATTCAGAAGGGCGGAGTCCTCCTCAATGATTGATCTTTTCATCGCATTCTGCCTGCGCAAGCGGGGCACCATGGTCATCGTGGCGGCGCTTCTGTGCGTCTACGGCTATGTATCCTGGAAGCAACTGGCGCTAGAGGCCTATCCTGATTTGGGGGATGTGGCGGCGCAGGTCACCACCCAGGTTCCCGGGCTGGCGGCCGAGGAAATCGAGCAGCAGATCACCATCCCCCTCGAACGCGCCTTGAACGGGGTGCCCGGCCTCTCGACCATCCGGTCCAGCAGCACCTTCGGGCTGTCGCTCATCACCATGGTGTTCCGCGATGGCGTCGAGGACTATTGGGCCCGCCAGCGTATTCAGGAGCGCATCACGGGGGTTGCCTTGCCGGCAGGGGCTCAGCCCGGCCTCGACCCGGTGATGGGGCCGACCGGCGAGATCTATCGATACACCCTGGAGTCCGACAGCAAGAACCTGATGGAGCTTTCGGAAGTCCAGCGTTGGATCGTGATCCCGGCGTTGCAGCAAGTTGCCGGCGTCACCGGCGTCGATAATTTCGGCGGCTTCACCAAGCAGTACGAGATCGAACTCGACCCCTCGGCGCTACAGCGCTATGGGCTGGGGCTCAACGACATCATCACGGCGATCAACAACAACAATGCCAATGCGGGCGGCAGCCGGCTTACCCACGGCGAACAAAGTTTCGTCATCCGGGGCGTGGGCTTGGCTACCACGCTCGACGATCTCGGAAATATCGTCGTCAATCAGAAGAATGGGGTGCCGGTTCTGGTCCGCGACCTCGCCGCGATCCGCTACGGCCACAAGGAGCGGGAAGGCATCCTCGGCAAGGACGGCAACCCCGACTCCATCGAAGGCATCGTGCAACTGCTCAAATATCAAAACCCGTCGAAAGTGCTCGAGGGGGTGCATGACAAGGTGGACGAGTTAAACAAGCAGCTTTCCGCCAAGGACGTGCGGATCGTCCCCTATATCGATCGCGACGAACTGGTCCAGTCTACCGTGTCCAAGGTGTCGCATACCGTCATCGAGGGCATTGGGCTTGTTTTCATCGTCCTGATCCTGTTCCTCGGCAGCCCACGCAGCGCCATCGTCGTCTCGGTGACGATTCCCATCGCCCTGGTCTCGGTCTTCATCCTGATGCAACTGACGAAAATGCCGGCGAACCTGTTCTCGTTGGGGGCCATCGACTTTGGCATCATCGTCGATGGCGCCATCGTGGTCATGGAGGCGATCCTCCGTCGGCGCGAGAGCAAGCCGACCGAGGAACTGACCCTGGCCGATGTGCGCGAGACCTCCCATCAGGTCGCCAAGCCGATCCTGTTCGCGACCCTGATCATCATTACGGCGTATTTCCCGCTGTTCGCCTTTGAACGCGCCGAGGCCAAGCTGATCTCCCCCATGGCCATCACCGTCGGCTATGCGCTGTTCGGTGCGTTGCTGTGCACCCTGGCCTTGATCCCCGGCCTGGCCTATCTGGCGTTGCGTCGGCCGCGCCCAACCTTTCACAACCGTCCCCTGGAGTGGCTGGAGAACCGGTATCGCGCCATCCTCTCCGGCTTGCTCGACCGGCCGAAGATCGTTTACGGCACTGCTGGCGTTGCGCTGGTCGGGGTGCTGGGGTTGGGCCTGACCATCGGCCGCGAGTTCCTGCCGGACCTCGACGAAGGCGCGCTATGGATGCAGGTGCAATTGCCGACCGGCCTTTCGCTCGACAAAGCGAGCGAAATGGCGGGAGAGCTCCGCCGTGCCGTCCGGGAGTTTCCCGAGGTTTCCTATATCGTCACCCAGCTTGGTCGTACCGACGAAGGCGTCGATCCGTGGACGCCTTCGCATATGGAGGTCCCGGTCGGCCTGAAGCCCTACGACACTTGGCCCAGCGGCGAGACCAAGGAGCGGTTCGTGGCTCGCCTGACGGCGCGGCTGGAGCAACTTCCGGGCTTCAGCGTGGGCATCAGCCAGCCCATCATCGACATGGTCAACGATGTGGTCGGCGGGGCGCATTCTCCGCTCGCCATCCGCATTTTCGGCGATGATTTCACCGAATTGCGCCAGATCGGCCGTCAGGTCGTCGATGTCTTGAACGGCGTCGATGGCACCGCCTCCGCCGCCATCTTCCAGGAACCTCCGATTCCGCAGGTGGTGATCCGGATCGATCGCGACGCGGTGTCCCGCTACGGCCTGAACGTGTCCGACGTCACCGGCCTGATCCAGACGGCGGTGGGCGGGATGCCGGTCTCCCTGATATATGTGGGGGATCATCAATACGACGTGACGGTCAAGTTTCCGCAGGAAGCGAGAAACAGCCCGGAAGCTCTCGGCCGGCTATTCATGACCACGTCGGGAGGGGCGCAAATCCTGCTCTCCCAGGTCGCCAGCATCAAAATGCAAAGCGGCGAAAGCACCATCACCCACGAGATGAACCACCGCGTTCTGACCGTGCGCATCGACCTGAGGGGCCGCGATCTCGCCTCCTATCTGGCGGAGATCCAGGAAAAGATCGACCACTCCGTCCGGTTCGACCAGAGCAAATACCGCCTTGAATACGCCGGCCAGTTCGAGAACCAGCGCCGAGCTCAATCCCGGCTGGTCTTCATCCTGGGGCTGGTCCTGGCCTTGATGGCGATCTTCCTCTACACCGGTCTCGGCAATATCCGGCAAGCGCTGTTGACCCTTGGAACCGTGCCCCTGGCGGCCCTCGGCGGACTGATCGCGCTGCACGTCACCGGCAGTACCTTGAACGTCGCCAGCGCCGTGGGATTCATCGCCCTGTCCGGCGTCGCCGTCCAGAACGGCATCATCATGGTGGCCAATCTCAATCGTGTCCGCGAAGAGGAGGGCGGCACGCTTCACGACGCGGTGCTGGCCGGCGCCACCGAACGGCTCCGTCCGGTCTTGATGACGGCCACGGTGGCGACCCTGGGAATGCTGCCGGCCGCCATGGCGACCGGGGTCGGCAGTGATGTCCAGCGCAATCTGGCCACCGTGGTGGTCGGCGGGTTGGTCGTCGCCACCGTGCTGACGCTGTTTGTGTTGCCGACGCTCTATTTTGCCATAGAGCGTCGTATGGAAGAGCGGGTTCCCGGTCGGCAGACGGACCAAGCCGCCGCTCAGCCGGGAGAATAGGGATGCGTTCAATGCGGATATGGAGAACTTTTCCCGTCACCAGCCTGCTGGCGGCGGCCCTGCTGTGCGGCTGCGTGGGACCGGACTTCGTAAGGCCGGCGGCCCCCGAGACCGAAACCTATGCCGCCAAGCCGCTGCCGGCCGAGACCGTCGCGACCGAGGTCGCCGGGGGCGAGGCGCAACACTTTCTGCCGGGCAGGGATATTCCCGCGGAGTGGTGGACCTTGTTCCATTCCGAGCCGCTCAATGCCTTGATCAAGCGGGCGCTCGCCGCCAATCCCAGCATGCGTTCCGCCCAGGCGGCCCTGCGGGTCGCGGAGGAGAATCTCTCGGCGCAGATCGGTGCCTTCGCGCCGACCGTTCAAGGCAGCTTCAGTTCCACTCGCACGAAGAATGCCGGCGGCAGCGTCTCGGGATCGACGACCCAAACATCCCCCGTCACCAATCTCCATACGGCTCAACTCAGCGTCGCCTACACGCCGGACGTTTGGGGGGCCAACTGGCGGCAGGTCGAGGGATTGGAAGCCCAGGCCGAGGCCCAGCGGTTCCAACTGGAGGCCACCTATTTGACGCTGACGTCGAATGTGGTGGTGGCGGCCATCAATGAAGCGTCGTTGCGTGGGCAGATTGTCGCGACCGAGGAAATAATCCGGGGCGAGCGCGAACTGCTCGACATTCTCCGTCGTCAGTTTGCCCTGGGACAAATCGCCGAGGCCGATGTGGTGGCGCAGGAGGCTGCACTGGCTCAACTGGAACAGACGCTGCCTCCGCTGGAAAAGCAGCTGGAGCAGCAACGCGATGCCCTGACCGCTCTGCTCGGACGCCTGCCGCATGAGGAACCGGCCGAGACATTCGAACTGGCGTCGTTGCAGCTCCCCCGGGATCTGCCGGTCAGTTTGCCGTCCAAGCTGGTTGAGCAGCGGCCCGACATTCGGCAGGCCGAGGCCAATCTTCACGCAGCCAGCGCCCAGGTCGGCGTCGCCATCGCCAATCGGCTTCCGCTCATCAATCTGACGGCCGACATGGGCAGTGTCGCGTCGCTGATCACCGGGAAGGACGAGGGATACAGTCCCACCAAGGTGGGCCTGTTCACGCCGGGAACCGGGTTCTGGACCTTGGGGGGAAGCGTGGCGCAGACCATTTTCGACGGCTTCTCCCTCATGCACAAGCAGCGTGCCGCCGAAGCCGCCCTGGAACAGGCGGAAGCCGATTACCGGACGGCGGTCATCACCGCGTTCCAGAACGTCGCCGACGCCCTTTCCGCTCTCCGGCTTGATGCCAAGGCGTTGCAATCGGCGGCGACGACGGCAAGCAAAGCCAGGGAAAGCCTTCAGATCAC
This sequence comes from uncultured Magnetospirillum sp., assembly GCF_903853455.1. Classification (GTDB taxonomy): domain Bacteria; phylum Pseudomonadota; class Alphaproteobacteria; order Rhodospirillales; family Magnetospirillaceae; genus Phaeospirillum. The sequence continues at coordinate 15,921 of NZ_CAINTR010000106.1, read as the reverse complement.
CCGCCAGCAGTTGGAGCTCGGGGCGATCAGTTATCCCGCGCTGCTGGCCGCGCAGCAGATCGAAATCCAGGCGCGCATCAATCTGGTGCAAACCCAGGCCAACCGCTACGCCGATACCGCGGCATTATTCCAGGCTCTTGGCGGAGGGTGGTGGAATCGAACCGACACCACCGGCATCACCGCCGCGAATGACGGCAAGACGGATGGGAAACCCCCCAGTTGGCTGGAAAGGGCATGGCCGTATTAGAGATGTCGACAAGCTCTTCCTCCCGAGCGGCGTTGCGGAGGAGCGGGGGCTGATGGTCATTCCATTGCGCATTGGAATATGAGAAACTCCTGCCCTGAGACGTTCAGGGCCTTTCACGATTGGCGCTGCCAATGCTGTATCGGGAATCGGTAAAATCACTTTGACGGTAGTCGAATTCTCGTGAACCCCAAGGCCGTTGCGCATCCCGACATCGCGGTTTGGATCATGGCGCTGGGCATTGCCTTCAGCATGGCCTTGGTGCTGACCGCCGTGTTCAAGGCCAATCCGTGGGATGATCATACCTACGACATGGCACCGCCCATCGTCGCCGGGATGGCCGCCCCCCATCGGGACGGTCGCGAGAAGATGGTGTGCTCCAGCTGCCACATCGTCGCTCCGCCCACGGCCGCCGCCGGTCCAGGTGCCGGCACGCTGCCGATCGTCCAGGGGACGCCGGCGCCGCATGTGGACGGGCGCGAAAATATGGCCTGCGCCAGTTGCCATACCATCGTGAAGAAGGGCAGCGTCGCCAGGGCCGGCAAGGCGGATGCCGTTCCGGCGACAGCGGCGATGCAGGGCATGCCCTTGCCCGAGGCGGTGAGCGTGGCCTTGGCGGTGGCTCCGGCCCCCGTCGCCCTGGGCAACGAGGCGCATGAGCGGATGGTGCCATTCCGCTACCAGGGCAAGGTCGTGAGCGTCGCCGGTGCCGGCACCCGCTCGGTCTGGGGCGACATTTACATTCAGATCAACGACGGGATCAATCCGCCCATGTGGATCGACCTGGCTCCGCGATGGTTCTTGCAGGCGGAGGGGTGCGTGGTTCGCCCCGGCATGTTCGTCAAGGGCACCGCGTTCCGCGATCCATTGCAGGGGAGTGCGGGGCTGGATTACGGAAAGAGCGTCATGGCCAACGGCGAGGTGTGCGCCCTGCGCGACAATCACCTCAACGGCCTCTGGGCGGAAGCGGGAGGCATGGATGCCGAGGAACGCTAAGGCCCCGGACCGCGGGGCAGCGACCGGCTTCGCCTCCACCCAATGGAACGTCATCTACCTGCTGATGACCGTTGGCGCGCTGGTAGCGGCGCTGTCCATCTCCTTACAGCCTCTGCTGCTGGACAAGATCTTCGGCATCGCTTTCGAGAAGGAAGGCGCGGTCAACGCCGACATCCAAGTGGTGGCGGAGATCGTCTCGATCGTCTGCGTGGGGTGGTTCGGCCTGCTGTCGGATCGCATCGGACGGGTTCGGATTATCGCGGTGGGCTTCTTGATCGCGGTGGGCGGCGCGGCGATGTCGCTGCTCAGCCTGCAAATGGGGCTGGCCTTCGGCGCCGCCGGGCTGGTGCTGTTCTACCTGACGCGGGTGCTGCTGACCGTGGGGGCCGATACCGTCCAGTTGCAGCTTTCGACCCTGGTGGGCGATGTGTCTTCCCACGCCAACCGGCCGCGTTTGATGGGGAACATCGTGTTCATGATGGTGTTCGGCGGCACCATGCTGTCCGCCATCATCATGCAGATGGCCGATTACCAGGGCGGCGTGTTCATCATCATGTGCTTGCCGTTGCTGGCCGGCATCGCCGGGTTCCAGATGACGCGCAAGACTCTGCGGGACGTGGCCCAGCCTCAGAATGTCGAGGGGGGGGAACACCCCCTCAGGCAGGTATGGACGGTGATCACCAGCGATCCGCGCATGCAATTGGCCTTCGCCGCGGCCTTCTACACCCGCGCCGACGTGATCATCCTCAGCCTGTTCTTCTCGCTGTGGTGCATTTCCGTATCCGACCTGGTGGGGGTGACCCGCACCTACGCCACCGCCCACGCCGCCGTGATGATCGGCCTGCTGGGGCTGGCGGTTCTGGCGGCGGTGCCGCTGTGGCGATCCTTCATCGAGCGGCACAGCCGTATTTCCGCCATCGGCGCCAGCCTGTCCCTGGCGGCGGTGGGTTACATCTGGCTGGGAATGTTCGCCAATCCCTTCAACTGGCTGGTGGCGTTGCCGCTGCTGATGGTGGGCATCGGCCATGCGGGCTGCTTCGTGACCCTTCAGGTCCTGACGGTGGACGTCTCGCCCAAGCCCATCCTGGGGGCCATGGTGGGGGCGGGCTATCTGGTCGGGGGCCTGGGCACCGTCATGCTGGTCCAAAGCGGCGGCTATTATTTCGATGCTCTCGGCCCTCGCGCCCCGTTCGTCCTGATGGGGACGGGCAAGATGCTGGTGACCCTCTACGCCGCCTGGCTGCTGGCCAATGGCATCGACGAAACCTGCGACCATCACCTCAAATCCACCCGCAAGGTGGATTGGAAGCCGCTGGTGTTCCTGACGGCGGCGCTGCCCTTCGTCTGGCTGATCGGTCGCAGCGTCATCGAGGGATACATCTCCAACGGCTCCCTGGGCGAGGCCCCCGTCGGCTTCGTCAACCGCTATCTCGGCGATTGGGCCTTCACCTTCCTGATTATCTCGCTGGCCATGCGCCCGGTGCAAGAGATCACCGGCATCAAGTCCCTGGCCAAGTACCGGCGCATGATCGGGCTGTTCGCGTTCTTCTACGCGGTGCTGCACGTTCTGGCCTATGTGACGCTGGAGTGGGCCTTGAACCTGGGCGACATGTCAGCCGACATATACAAGCGGCCGTTCATCCTGCTCGGCCTGGGGGCCTTCTGCCTGCTGATCCCGCTGGCCTTCACCTCGGCCAACAGCCAGATCAAGCGGATCGGCGGCAAGCGCTGGAAGAAGCTGCACAGTGCCACCTACGTCATCAATGGCCTAGTGGCGTTGCACTTTATCCTCGCTGCCAACCACGAGAACGGCGAGCCCTATGTCTACGCGGCGGCTGTCGTCGTTCTGCTGTGGTATCGGTTCCACCAGTGGCGGGGCGGAAACGTCCTGCGCGCCCTGCGAATCGACTGAGGAGTGGGGGGATTTCCGTGGTGCGTCGCCACCGTCCGCACCGGTTCGGAGCCTGATCGAGTCTTGTCCCGAACCTATGCGGTCAAAAGGTAATCGTCCAGATCGGATATCACCGGGCTATATAATGGCTGGTGATCTCCCGCCCCGCCTGGGACAACGCCTCAATATCGCCGAATGTGAGTTTCCCTGGATGGGCTTTCAATTCCTGGCATCGCGCCCGGAATGCGGCAACGCCGTCGGGAGGATTTCCCAGGAATCGATTCGCCTTGTCCCGCAATTCCTCGGTGACGCTCTCCAACTTGGCAAGGCTGCGAAACGAGGATTCGTTGGACGCGGCGCTGTCGCGGATCGCGACCGTCAGGGCGTTGCATTCGTATTCGATGGCGCCGGCGAGGCTTTTGATGCGGGCGACGGCGATGGATTGGATCGCCAGGGTCTTCATCTGTTCGTATTGATCGGGCGGAACCGACAGACCCCATGCCTGCACCGGATTGGGAACGGGGATCTGGGGGGCGGAATTGCTGCCGGGGCGGGGTTGGATTCGGCGTTCCGCTCCGATGTATTCCTGGGTGACGACGAATGGCTTGCGCCGTTCCGCCTGCCCCTTGATCTGATCCTTCAACTGTCCGGTTGAAAAGGGGATCAGAAGCAACGAGTCCGAACCGGAATTCATGGCCGCCCGCACGGTGTCTTCATCCCGCGACGTCAGCAGCAGCACCGTCACGACGAACGGGTCGCGATCCGTATTCAGGGACCGCAGTTGACGGATGAAATATGTGGCATCGTTGCCCTCGATCTCTTGGTTCAAGATCAGAAGTTGGTGGCCACCTTCCTCACAGGCCTTGTCGATGGCCACGAATGTGCTCGCCTCATCGATATTGCAAACGCCAAGCTCATTGAGCGCCAAGCGTATGGCGGACCGGATGATGCCGCTTGGCTCGCAGATAAGGGCTCTGACTTTCGAGAAATCTATCTGTAATGATAGTTTTTTGTTCCCGGACGGCGGGACTGCTTTCTTGACGGGTTCCCTGTCTTCCTGTGCCTCCATGGCAAGGAAGACCAATGGGCGATTGTCAACCGCATGGTCTTGAAGGCATGGTTTCAATTTCATGTCTTCATAGGAAATGTGATCCATCAGCCAACTTGTGAGCGTATCGTGCAGGTTGTCGATGGCGGACTTAACACCATCGCGATAGCTTTTTATTATTCCTGCTATGTTGTTGCGGAACGTGTTGTGGTCGTGATGGTGTTGCGGGAAATGCCTGAAATTAACCGCTTTCATCGCCTTCTCTTCACGGAGGAAGTGCCCGGCAATGTACTCCTCAAGCATAAGCAGCATGCTTTCGACAATTATAGCGTAACTGTCATTGTCTTTTTCGAGGCCCCTCAAAAGCCTGGCAAGTTCGATGAAGGCCTTGTGGTCGTTGTCGATGGCGGCATTGCCAATCGACAGCGCTTCGGACCACTCGATGATCGGCGGAGATTCGGTTCGCCCGTCACTCATCTGTCCACCTTATCCGTGATCTCGGCTTTCAATCCCCCGCGAATTGTAGGGGGCTGGATCTTGCGGCACAGGCGAGCCGACCTGTTGATCGGCTTTTCCCCAATGCCCCGCCTCCAGATGAAGCAAGGGGCGACGGGCCGACACCCGGGTGGGGCGCATGAAAGGCGTCTCGTCTATGGATGTCCGTCGTTCTGTCCGGGAAACAGCCACGGTCCCAGGTTCAATTTTTAAAGTCCTCGGCTTCGATCGCCAAGTAGACGAGGGGGCGGTCATCGACGACGGAACTGGTAAGCCAGTTTTTATATCGATTGTCCTCGGTCGCGATATGACCGCGCAGCCATTGCACGACAAGAGAATGTAAGTCATCGACAGCCGACAACGTTCCCTCCCGATACACATCTCCAATGGCTCGGATGCGGGCTCGGAACTGGTTATGCTTCAAGTGGTGCCCGGCAAGGTGCGGATAGTTGACTTTGCGCATGGCCTTTTCCTCACGAAGGAAGTGGCCGTCAACGTATTCATCAAGTATGGCAAGAGAACTCAGTACGATGCTGTTTCTGTTCTCGTCGTTCGGTATCTCTGCAATCAGCTTGGCGAGTTCAAAGAAGGCCATATGATCTGCATCGATGGACATAATCCCAACAGACATGTCGGGTGTGAATTCGAATATGGAGGCCGGGCCGTGCGAGTTCTGCTCCACACTTACTCCACGTTCATGGTCTGTCACCATTCTATGCGGCATCAACGGCATCCTAAGCTAGTCCCCCCGGTTCCGATAGCTTTGACATTCTATTTATGTGGTGACCTTGAAGCCGTCAGTCCAGGGGTGTCTCGATGGGTTTCTTGGGGCGCCGAGCGCAATCCTTGCTGCCACGCACAGCTGTCACGCACGGCTTGGTTCGGCAACGCCATGGCTGTGCAAGATTGTTAAAACGTAACTCTTTAAACTTTTAATCTGGTCAACGAAATCATCAAGATCGGCCGGCTTCGTTAAAAAAGCATCGGCGCCATGATTGTGGCAGAAGCTGATATCATTCTCGGAATTGCTTGTCGACATCATTACGACGTGAGTGTTTTTAAGTGTGTCGCTTGACTTTATTCGATCAAGAGTTTCTCTACCGTTCATTCTTGGCATATTAATATCCATGAGGACGAGATTTATTCTGTTGTCCTCATGAACATTCGCATGCAATCGATCAAGCGCTTCCACGCCATCGACGACATGATCAACAATGCAATCGAACTCGGCGAGCCTGAGCGCCACAATCGCTAGGCGCGCATCTCCCGGATTGTCTTCCACCAAAAGGATTTTGATCTTGTCGAGCAAGGAACGCGCCATGTCAAAGCGGGTTGGAGCGCAACTCTATAATACTAAAGGTGCGGTCGCAATAAAAATAATCCCTAGGAATTATACATTTGGAATGTAAGGGGTGTAACCCAAGGTTGATTGTTATGCTGTGAAACTACAGTTCCAGTCCAGATTTACCATTTCATCAGCGGAATGCGCAAGGATTTCTGAGATGACAATTTGGGGATTGGAGTTCGCCGGCAGTGTCTCTTCCGGAGTTGGGGCGGGCGGCTGAGTTGGCGTGGGCGTCCTGGCGGCTCACCGCCCGGGTTGTGCTGACGCCTTCGAGGCATGTCTACCAGCCGGTGCGCCATGACATCGACATCACTGTCTTGAGTCCTCCGCCTCCATCGACAGGAAGGCAAGAGGTCGGTCATCGACGGCGGAACTGGTGACCCAATCCTTGTATTTGCTGTCTTTCGTCCTGATATGGTCGCTGAACCATCGAGAGACAAAAGACGGAAGGCCATCGACAACCGATGTCGTTCCTTGCAGGTACGCTTCCGCGACGGTCTTGAGGTGAGCCCGGAATTTTTCGTGCTTCCGGCGATGATCCACCAACCGCGGATAGCCGGCCTTGCGCATGGCCCTTTCCTCGCGCAGGAAATGGCCGTCAACGGCTTCTTCGAGAACGGCGATCACACTCGACAAGACCAACGCGTGCTCGGGATTGTGCGGCGTATCGAGCAGAAGCTTCGCGATTTCGAAAATCGCCATGTGGTCGGCGTCGAGGGTCACGATTCCCACCGACATGTCGGCGGTGAATTCACACATGGGGGCGGCATGCGGCGACGCCTCGGCATCCCGGAGTGCGGCCCTGTGGCTGTGTTTCCTTTTATGCGACATGTGCGACATCCTCGATCTGTTCGTCCTCGGCCAGATTGCAGGCAATAGTATATTTAAGTTGGCCAAGGGCAGCGGAAGGTGGGAACGTTGCCGACGGTAGGCCGGTTGCCCGCGACATTGAAAGACCCGCTGGGCGATCCACCACCAACAGCATATACATACCAAGGTAATGGTAACAACCGCAAAAATTATATGACTATTGGCGTGGCGATTCCGTCTTGGGGCGGGAACGCTCCGATCACATGCTGGATTGGTGGTGGCCATCCGACTGCGCGGAGGTCGCGTCGTGGATGTATTGTTACGCAATGTCATAAATAATTGTTCTTTAATTACCCCCCCCCCTGTGTGTTACAAATTGTAACGGCCTTGCGTAACTCGCGGGTCTCTGGGAGGTGAGCGTGCTGGTAACGAATATCGCAGGGAGCAACGCAGCGGGGGCTGCCCCCATTGTTGGGAAGGCGGTCGTTTTCGGACTGAGCGTTGGTCTCGGATGGGGGGTTTTATCCGTCCTGGCCGCTGTTGCGGTCGGGGGCCTCTACTTATGTGGAAAGTATGCGGATTCGCTCGATGAGCGCGCTGGTGACGTCGAGGCCTAGGCCCGTGCTTTTTCCGGAAGTCTGACGATGCGTGGTGTTGGTTTGGGTGAACTTGCGGCGATAATATCGCGTGCCTGGGCGCGTGGTAGTGGCCGGCCCGATCAAGACGCCGATGTTGTGCGCGCCATGGTCTTCGACGCGTTGCGTGAAATCCGTGACCGCGAGGCGGCGGTTAAAGCCGCGGCTCCCCCCGTGGTCGCGGCCGAACCGAAGCGCAGTGCTTCCGTCAATCTTTTCTGCTGCTCGAATTGCGAGAGCATTCTCCGCGGCGCTTCGGCGCTTCAGCGGCATAAACGATTTTGCGCCCCCCATAAACGGCCCGTGGGCAGGCTCAGGAATTTTGAAAAGGCTGGATGATCGGCGCGGCCGCTCTCGCGGCGATTATGAACGCCTCAAGCTCGGCGGCGGGAAGCGGTTTGCTGAACAGGAAGCCTTGGAGATAGTCGCATCCATGGGACGTCAGGAAATCCCGCTGGCCCTCGGTTTCGACACCTTCCGCGACAACCTTCAAGCCCAGGGCGTGAGCCAATGCCAAGGTTGCCGCGCTGATGACGGCATCGTTTTCATCGGTTTCGATGTCACGCACGAAGGCGCGGTCCAATTTCAGGATTTGAATTGGCAAGAGCTTGAGGTAGGCCAGGGACGAATACCCCGTGCCGAAATCATCGATGGAAATCTCGATGCCCAAGGCGCCCAGGGCCTTCAGTTGTTCGATGGCCCGCTCGGGATTGCGCATGGCGACTGATTCCGTGACCTCCAGTTCCAGCGCGCCCTTGGGCAGCCCGTAGCGGCTTTTTATCGCCCGCACCCGCTCGACCAGGGTTGGCGACGCCAATTGGCGCGCCGACAGGTTGACCGCCACGGAGAGCGGCGTCATTCCCTTTGCCGACCACTCCGTCCATTGGCGGCAGGCTTCGTCCAGGACCCACTCCCCGATGGCCTCGATCAGTTCGGATTCCTCCGCGAGGGGGATGAACTGGTCGGGCGGAACCAGCCCTCGGATGGGATGCCGCCACCGGACCAATGCTTCGACCCCCGCGATCTTGTGGTCGGGCGTGGACATCTTCGGCTGATAGTGCAACTCGAATTGCTTCTCGGCGACGGCGGCGCGGATATCGTTGTCCAACGCCAGCGTGTCGGCCATGGCGGCGTTCATCTCCGGGGTGAAGAACTGGAAATTGCTCCGCCCCTGGTTCTTGGCGTGGTGAAGGGCCATGTCGGCCGTCTTCATGAGGGTTGCGGAATCGTCGCCGTCATTGGGGAAGATGCTGATGCCCACGCTGGAACTGGAATGCACGACGCTGTCGCCGAGAGAATAGGGTTGGCCGAGCGAACGGACGATCTTTTCGGCGATGGGGGCGGCGATCTTGGCCGCGGACAAGCCGGTAACGACCACGACGAATTCATCGCCGCCGAGACGGGCGACGATGTCGCTTTCCCGGACGCACTCCCGAAGACGCCCGGCCACCTCGAGCAGCAGCATGTCTCCGGCCTGATGTCCCATGCTGTCGTTGACCAGTTTGAAGCGGTCCAGGTCAATGAATAGAACCGCGAGGCTTTCTCTATTCCGGCGGGCTTGCGACAAGGCCTGCTCCAGGCGGCCTTCCAGGCTGTAGCGATTGTGCAGGCTGGTGAGTGGATCGTGATGGAGCAACTGGTCGATGCGTCGCTCGGCCGCCATGCGGTCGGTGATGTCGGTGTAGCAGGCGATGTAATTCGTCACCTCGCCCAGATCATTCCGGATGGCCGAGATCACGGCCAAAACTGGAAAGAACCCGCCATCCTTGGCGCGGTTGAAGAGCTTGCCCTGCCAGACTCCGGCTTCGGTCAAGCCGCTCCACAGCTGGCGATAGGTCTCGGGGGGCGTGTGCGCCGACGCCAGCATCCGGGGGCTTTGGCCTCGGAGTTCATCCAGTGTGTATCCGGTAAGGGTGGAGAACGCCTGATTCAGTTCGATGACTTTATTGTCTGAGTTTGTTATCAGGATCGGCTGACCGCTGTATTTCACCGCATTGGCGTAAATATACAGGGCGGATTCCGAGCGTTTTTGCTCGGTTATGTCCTCGACAAGAGACCATATGTGGGTTTCTCCGTGGCGATCTTGGACCAGCATTCCATTCAGACGCACGGAGGCTCGTGTTTCATCCTTGCGGATATACTCCTTCTCATATGGTCCGTATCTCCCGGTATCGCGCAGGAGTTCCAGTTGACGCATTTCATCGTCTTCGTACCCGCTTGGCGTAAGCTTCCAGTAGTCGAGCCGCCTCAATTCCTCATCGGTGTACCCGGTTATGGATCGGAAGGATTCGTTGAATTCGATGAAGCGGCCGTCACCGTCGTTCAGGGCGATTCCGAGGGGGGACAGCTCGAATAAGCCTCGCAGCTTGGCCTCGCTTTCGGTCAGGGCCTGTTCCCCTCTCTTTCTATCCTCGATTTCCGCCGTCAACATGGAATGGGACCGCCGCATCGCCTCGGAATGGCGGCGCATCCGGCTGACAATCAGGCAGACGATGAGGCCCGACAGCAGGTAGGCCGCTTCAGCTTCCCACTGATCGAACGAAATGGGGAGCTTGGACAATCCGAATGGCGATGCGAGCGTGAAAGGGGCGGCGATTCCTCCCAGCGCCATCACCAGGAGGCCGGGGCCGGCACCACAGCACAGGGCCGTCAAGGCCATCGCCGGATAGAAGGTCAGGAATCCCTGGCCGTCCCCGGCGGGGAGGATCGCCAGGCGAGTGGCCAGGGCCACTCCAAAGATGGCCAGTCCCAAAGGGTAGCGAGTCCAATGATCCCGGAAATGCCGGACCGGTTCCGCGTGTTCGCGCTGAACTTCGACAGACGTCGCCGGTGGCCGCGACGTTGTCAGTGGGCCGGATTCGGTCGGGACGCCCCTGTCCTGAACCGGTGGTCGCTTGATGTGCATGGGGGGCCTCAGTTCGGCTTGGAATCGGCCACGGCCACGACCACGGGGGCTGGGGGGGCGGTCAAGGCGGTGTGGATGGTCTCGGCCAATTGTGGCAGCCGGTACGGCTTGCTCAGCAGGGTCACGCCTTCATCCAAGCGCCCGTTGTGGATGATGGCGTTCTCGGTATAGCCGGAGGTGAACACCACCGGCAGGGTGGGGATGATCTCCTTGGCCTTTTCGGCCAGGGCACGGCCGTTCAGCGTGCCGGGCATGATCACGTCGGTGAAGAGCAGGTCGATCCGCTCGCCCCTTGACAGAATGTCGACCGCCTCCTCGCCATTCGCCGCGGCCAATACCCGGTAGCCAAGTTCCGCCAACTGGGCAACCACCGAGCTGCGGACGCCCGCGTCATCCTCGGCCACCAGAATGGTCTCGCCGGAACCGCGCCGGGCTTTTGTCTCGACAGCCTCGCGCACCATCTCGGCACCGCTTGCGCGCGGCACATACAGCTTGATCGTGGTGCCGACGCCGAGTTCGCTGTAAATCTTGACGTGGCCCTCCGACTGTTTGACGAAGCCGAAGACCATGGACAGGCCGAGGCCGGTTCCGATGCCTTCGGGTTTCGTGGTGAAGAACGGGTCGAACGCCTTTTGCATGACCTCCGGGCTCATGCCGGATCCCGTGTCGGTGACCGCCAGCATCACATATTGGCCGGGCTTGACCTCGGCGTGATCCGCCGCATAGGCGGCATCAAGGGCGGTGTTTCCGACCTCGAAGGTCAGCTTGCCACCGCCCCGCATGGCGTCACGCGCATTGACGGCCAGATTGAGAATGGCGTTCTCAAGCTGGTTGGCATCGACCAGGGCGTTCCACACCCCGCCGCCGTTCACCACTTCGATGTCGATGCGTTCGCTGAGGGTGCGGCGCAGCATCGTGACCATCCCGCTCACCAGCCGATCAATCCGCAGCGGTTTGGGGTTTAGCGGTTGGCGCCGGGCAAATGCGAGCAACTGTCCCGTCAGCTTGGCGCCTCTCTCGACTTCCGAGGCGGCGCTCTCCAGATAATGGGTGACGGGGGATTCGTCATCGAGTTGCAGCAGGGAAAGCTCTATGTCGGTGAGGATGACCTGGAGCAAGTTGTTGAAGTCGTGGGCGATCCCGCCAGTCAACTGACCGATTGCCTCCATCTTATGGGTCTGGCGCAGGGTCTGCTCCATCTTTTCCGAGTGGATCAAGCTCTCCTTGAAAACCTGCAACACCCTGGCCATCTGCCCGATCTCATCCTTGCGCTCCACGCCGGGTATGGCGACGCCAAGATCGCCATCCGAAAGAGCCTGCATGGAGTGTTTCAGCAGCGTCAGCGGTCGGGTGATACTCCGCGTTGTGAGCCAGGCGGCAATCAAGGCCATGGTTACGGCACCGGCGAGCGTCATCCAGGTGAAGGATTGGACGCGGTTTCCCATCCTGTTGGCATCTTCAAGGAAGGCCGCGGCTTTGGCGTCGGCAAAGGCCATGATTGTATTCATGTCGGCCTGGAGGTCCTGGTATATGGGCCTCGATGTGTTGTCGGAGAGTTCGCGGGCGGTTCTAAAATCTCCATTTCGAACGAGGGCGATGATCCGTTCCCGGACGGCCTTCAATGACCCATAATCCCGAATTATATTGTCAACGTCCCCTGGGGGGCCCAGGTAACGTTCTTTGACGATGTCGAGTTGCATCTCGACGTCTCGCTCGCGGTCCTTGATGATCGAGATGAAGGGGGCCGCGCTCCGGGAATCGATCAGGGACACCATTTCCCTTACCGTGCCGCGGGTTTCGATGATGTCGGCATTGGCCTTGCGCAGGGCATTGGTCACGGTGAAGGGATGAGAATGAAAGTCAGCCGTGAGGCGGCTCAGGGCGGCGTTGCTGCGTATGCCCACCACGCCGACGATCAACGTGAACAGCAAACAAATGCCGAAGCCGGCCCCGAGCCGTGTCCCGAATCTGAAACTTTTCTTCTTCCCCATTCCCGCCCCCCGGAACTGACTGTGCAGATACGTAACCAAACATGACGAATAGTGACGCAGTCGGATCTCTGAAATGCTCGTTGCCACACTCCAGGTTGCTTGGGATGCCACCAGATATCAAAGGAGCGGATGCGTTTTATACCAAAGGTATGTTTTCTGAGTCAAGATTGGGGGCGGGGGGGCGATGGGTTGCAATGCTCTCGGGTCTTGCCCTGATATCCTGGAGGGCTACTTCTTAAGATCAGTTGGCAGGATAGTTCGAATGGTTAATAAATGGTTGATCGGGGGTTGATTTAAGGGGGAGGCGGATATGTCAGAGGCGATTCAAAGGGCCATGATTGTCGAGGATAACGGCCGCTTTCGTGATCTGGTCAAGATCGTGCTCGGCTCACTCGGCATCGAGCACGTCGCCGAGGCCAAGGATGGGCATGAAGCCGCCGAAGTCCTGAAGACGTTCGACGCCAGTCTCGTGATCATGGATCTGTCGAAGGAAGGCATGGACGGCATCGCATGCACTCGGCACATTCGAAACGGCTCTCTTGGCTGCAATCCCACCACGCCCATTGTCATGGTCAGCGGCCATAGCGGCGAGGATATCATACAACAGGCTCACGAGGCGGGGGTGGACGTCTATTTGACCAAGCCGATTTCCATAAAGGCCCTCCACGCGGGCATTCGGAAAGCCTTGAACTAACTGCCGCAAGGCATGAGAGGGGATCGCCCCTCGACCCGGGTGTCTTCCCGTCCCGCGGGCCTGATCTAAGAGATCAGGTCTGGTCGTTGATGCTTCGGTCTGTGGCGCCAAGTTTGGTGCCCTGGGGGCGTTTCGATTCCCCCTTCTCGGATTCCCCCAACCGATTGGCTGGGGGCTCTCATCGTCTTTCGCCATCAAGTCACCGGAACACCAAGATGGTGTTCCGGTGACTTGATGTTGTCGGTTTCCCGGCTCTCTTGAGGGCCGCATCCGACGAGGCGACGTCGATCGTTTCGACGGGGGATGCATTGATAAACAGCGGCGCATGGTATACTGATCCCTGCCTCCCTCCGAAAGCGCCAATGCGGGCGCATCTTCATGTAAGGCACGCCAGCCGGCGTGTGAGGCTCCTGCAACTGCATAGAGTCATATGGACAAGATCGATTACGGCGCGGTACAGACATTGTTGGCCTTGGATAACCGAGTGATCCGCACGGGTCTGCGCCAAGCCTTTACGCAAGCCGGCTTTAACGGATTTTCCTTTGGCGAGGCCAGCAGCCAAGGGGCATTCTTGGGTGCCCTCGAGGGGGCAGTTTACGATCTGATTATCATAAGCGCGGAACTCGATGGGTTCTTCGTCGCGCCGATGATCAACGCCATGCGTGACGGACGGTTGCCCCACCACCCGTTCCCCATCGTCATAATGCTGCTGGCGGAAGGCAATTCGGATTATGTCCGTAAAGCCGATACCGCCGGGGCCGATCACATGATGTTGCTGCCGGTGGCCCCTGGGCCGATGCTCAAACGTATTGACGAGTTTGCCGTTTACCGCAGGCCGTTCGTCGTCACGATGGACTATGTCGGCCCGGACCGCCGCAAGAGTTCACGCCCCGGAACCGAACAGATTCAGCTTGTCGATGTCCCCAATCCGCTGGCAGCCAGCATCAAGCAGCTCCCCCTCGGCGAACGGCAAAGCCAGATCGATCTGACCAAGATCCAGTTGAACACCCTCAAGCTGGAACGCTATGTGGTGCAGTTCCGCTGGCTCGACAACACGATCAGGACCATGTTCGGGCAGAACAAGGCGGATGCCACCAATCTGGAGACCTTCGCCAAAGTCATGAAGCGAATCGCAGCGAGACTGCCAATCTACTACAGCAGCCTGTTCGGGGACATCGACGTTCCGATGGCGGGCATTCTTGCCAACGTGGTGAGCGGTGCCGACGCGATTTTGCGTTACGGCCTCGCCATCGACCAACTGTTGCTCGACGGGATCTTGGCCAATTGCCGCGCCCTGGCCGACGAAATACAGCGCCTCATGGCCCCCTCATTCTAACAAAGGGCGTGCGATCCGTGGAATCCGGGACGCGCCCTCGGAGTAGGGACCGCATCGGCCACTCGGCAATCTGTTGGGGATCGAAACCGGCCTCTGGAGCAATGAATGACCGACGAGCCAGATAAGGGGGCGCGTGTTCTGCCAACTAAGCATGTGTCGAGTCATTCAATCAACAGACAGGGGGACGATTGGACCCACGGCATGGTCGACCAAAGACTGGCTGGCGGCGCGATCCCACCCGGCTGGCGGTGATGTGGAGCCTGTGATGTCATCCTGGTCCCAGAGGCCGCCGATGGAGAGGCCGCCCCATCCGACGCCGCGGAGAACGACATATCGAATTGCGTCATCGGATATTCTCAAGCATTTGAACGTCAGAAGCCGCATCAGGCCGCCATGGTGGCGTTGCGATTTGCGCCTCCGTCCCCGGATGCGAAGCGCATCCTGGAAAACTGACTGCCGATCTCAACCGCTGTACAGCCGGTGGATTTCAATTCGTGGCATCGGAGGCTATGCGGTGCGGCGATTCGTTCTGTACTCTCTCTACTGTTGCGTAGCAATACGTCCGAACTGCTTCTGCAGGTCTTGGAAAATGTTCGATGTATCGTAACGCCCCCTTTCGCGACGATGGCCAGCTTCTGGTTCCAACCGTGTCAGCCTCCCATGTAGGGAAAAAACTCACGATCGGCCCCGAGCATATGCAGAGCTACCACGTCATGGGCCAAAAACTGGAACAGTTCGCCGATGCCAAGGGTTCCAGCATGAAAGCGTCCAACCAAAACCACAGCCTTGTCCACCAGTTCACGATGGATGGCGGCATGATTCGCCGCTTCGGGAAAACCGACTGCGGCAAGGATAGCTTCCTCGTCTTCAAAATGACGGACGATATCTTGAATCAATGTGCCGATCACGGCGACCACCTCGTCCGCCGGTCGTCTGGAGAGTACGGCGGCAATAATGCTGTTGGCATCGGAGAACAGCCCGCGGTGCTGGTCGTCGATCAGCGCGTTGCCACATTCGTAGGCCGAATGCCACGCAAGTCGAACGAAATTCGCCGCGACGTTTTCGCCGATGCCCAGACGTTGTGGTGTCTCAGGCGCCACCTGAACCTGATTGCGTCCGCAGGCCTTGGCGCGGTACAGCGCGGCATCGGCCCGATGAACCCATTGCTCCCAAGTTTCTCCGGCCACGCACTCGGCCACGCCGATGCTCACGGTGATGCGCCCGACCTCCGGGAATGGTGCATAGTCGATTTTTCCACGTAGCCGCTCGGCCAAAATCGCAATGGTCGACAGTGTCGTGTTGGGACACAACACGACAAACTCCTCGCCGCCCCAGCGTGTCAGGGAATCCGTGGTACGAAGCGTTTCTTGAACCACGGAGGCGAGTCTGGCTGCGGATTCCGATTTATCCGGCCGGGGATTCCGATTCCAATCCGGCCACCCATTCCGATCCGTTTCCGGCCACCTGTACCGATGTGATTTCGGCCGGTCGGAGGGTGCCTGCCCAGCAGGTCTATGACGGTCATCTCATG
>NZ_CAINTR010000105.1 GCF_903853455.1 uncultured Magnetospirillum sp. | reverse complement strand
TAGCCTAACGTTGCCGTCCGAAAATGACTAAGCAACCATAAGGGGGCGATGGTCATGGGCGAGTTGCATGTTGTTTCTGCGTTGACGGACAAGCGGGCAGAGTTGGGCGGCGTCATCGCCGAAATGGAGAAGCAGATCATTCGTCACCGCGCCGAGCTGACGCATCTCGATGCCGTCCTGAACATGTTTGCGCCGGACTTGGTACCCGAACAGATCCGGCCGAGAGCCATCTACCGACGGAATTCGTGGTTTCGCCACGGCGAAGGTCCGCGCAAGATCTTTGACACCCTGCGGGCGAGTGGTCGGCCGCTGGCGTCACGCGAAATCGCCGAGCGACTGATGGCGGAACGGGGGCTTGATCCCACCGATCGGCGTGTCGCCGAGCTGGTGCAGAAAACGGTGCATGGTTGTCTGAAACGGGCCGCTGGGAAAGTCGAGGCCGTGGCGATCGAGAATGGCGCTACGATCTGGCGCCTGGCGGATTGATCAGGCGGCCTTGCTGCGTTGCCAGTAACCGCAGAAATCGATCGATGGCTTGGTCCTGGCGATCAACGTGACGGCGGTGCGGAACTGCATTCCGTTGCTGTCGCCGCGGTGGTCCTCGCGCCAGGCCATTTCCCGGCTGTAACGCGTCAGGTAGATGCCGGACAGGTGGTGATGATGGCCCATTTCCGCACGACGCAGACGGCTGAAGAAACTTTCGGCTTGGTTGGTGCATGCCGCTTCGGTGGAATATTCGACGGAATGGTTGATCCGCTTTGTGTCGAAGCGGCTGTGAAGGGCGTTCCAGGCCGAGGATTCGTCGGCGTGGACGGTCGAGGCGCGGTCGACGCGGGTCTTGATGAAGTCGATGGAAGCGTCCTCGCTCTTGAACACCGAGGTGATCGTCCGGCCGAGCGACGTCCCTTCAAGGGGCCTCTCGCGAATCGCGACGACGACCTGCCGCTTGCCCGACTGGTTCTCAGCCAGCCGCCGGTCCTTCCGGTCTTCCTTGCGGTTCTCCGGGCGGACGTGACCGCCGACGTAGCAACCATCGACCTCGACGTCGTGACCGGCGCCGCCGACCTTCGCGTCTTTGATCTCCGAGGCGATGGCCTCACGGATCTTGTGGGCCAAGACGAAAGCGGTCTTGTACTGCACCCCGAGATCCCGAGACAGCGCGAGCGCGTTCTTACCCTTCACTTCATTGACGAACAGGACGGTGGCCGCCAGGTAGGTGCGCAACGGCAGCTTGTGAAAGGCGAAGATGGTCCCGGAGGTGAGCGAGAAGTCGGCACCACAGGCTTTGCACCGCCAACGCGGCGCACCGCTCGCCCGGCGACAGTCGTAGGAGCTGCACCCGCCGCAGTCAGGACACACCGGCAGACCGTCTGTCTTCGGCCACCGAATCCGCGCGAACAGCGTTTCCGCTTCGGCGTCGGTCATCGTCATGACCTGGGCCAGAGATACCGACCGAGCGGCGGAAGAAAGGAGGAAATTCTGCGGCATCTGGTGGATTTCCGGGTGGCGATACCGGAGACATTACACCCGCCGCGGGGGTGAGGAAACAAAAATGTTCGTGTTTTGTTCTCTTTGTGGCGGCTGCTACATAATGCCGCGTTTTCAACAACTGGTTCGACGAAAGAAACCTCCGTTATCCGGGCAAGATGTGGAGCGTCTGGGGGCCCAAGACTAACGCCTACATGGCCCAAAAGTCCCCCCACCATAACTCCAAGGATCCCTGGGATGCGGTTGACGAGGAGGCGATGCGCACCGGCCACCCGGTTGGACGTTTTGTCGGAGACAATTACCGCTACAGTGTGCCCATCGTCATGGGAGCAACCGATGGCACCAACGACCCCACCTGCTTAGGCTGTCATACAAGACTAATTGGTGAAGTGGACGGAGACGTCATCGCCGTTTTTTCCAGCAGCCTGAACACTGTTGCTGATTACGCCGCCCTACGCAGGCTTTTGGGGTACATGGCGGTAGTCGCTATAGTTTTCGCCGCAGGGCTTGCCCTGACCGTTTGGCTTATCTTCGGCCGCACGGTCAGCGGCCCTTTGATGGCGATGACCCGGGCGATGTCAGCATTGGCGGAGGGTAATCACGAGGTCATCATTCCGGCGGAGGAGCGAGCCGACGAGATCGGGGAAATGGCAAGAGCGGTTCAGGTGTTCAAAGATAACGCGATCCGCGTCGAGCAATTGACTTCTGAGCAGAGGCGCTATCAATCGGCGTTGGCTGCAGCACTGGCGGAGAACGATGCAATTTTGCAGAACGCCTTGGTTGGTGTCGTGCTATTGCGCAATCGCAAAATCATCCACTGCAATCGACGTCTGGAAGAAATCTTTGGATATCAACCGGGAGAGATGGTCGGTTCATTATCCCGCATCTTCTATCCTACCGACGAAATCTTCACCGACCTTGGCATGCGTGCCTACGAAGTTGTCGGTCGAGGCGATAATTTTCAGGAAGAGCTTCTGCTACGTAAGCGAAACGGAGAAATATTCTGGGGAGAGCTTACGGGCCGGGCCATCGATCCGAAGCATCCACAGGAAGGCAGCATTTGGATATACAACGACATCTCCGAACGCAAGCGGGCGGAAGAGGAGTTGCGGGTGGCCGCGACAGCCTTGGAGTCGCAGGAAGGCTTGGTGATCAGCGATGCTAACGGCGTAATCCTTCGGATCAACAAGGCCTTTTCCGAAATAACAGGTTACTCATCCGAGGAAGCGGTTGGACACGGGGCAAACCTTCTCAAGTCTGGTCGGCACGATGCTGCCTTCTATGCAGCGATGTGGGAGAGCATCAATCGCGAAGGATCCTGGAAAGGAGAAATCTGGAATCGGCGCAAGAATGGAGAGCAGTATCCTGAATGGTTAAGCATCACTGCGGTAAAGGGGATCGACGGTGCGACGACTCATTACGTCGGCACATTTGCCGACAT
>NZ_CAINTR010000104.1 GCF_903853455.1 uncultured Magnetospirillum sp. | reverse complement strand
GACGATCGTCGTCCTCGGCGACCACCAGCACCCCACGTTCCTGCCAGCCATCGCGTTTCACTTGCTCGGGATCTCGGCGAGTGCCACCGAAGCCGGGGGGATGCCACTTCATCGCACACCTCCGTCGGTGTCGATGGCCCATTGCAGGATGGCCAGGGCGTCGGCCTCGTTGTCGTCCTCGGGATTGAAGCCGCGCGCCCGCATGGCGGCGATCACCGCCTCCTTGCCGGCATTGCCCTTGCCGGTGGCGTGGCGCTTGATGGTGCCGACCGGCACGCCCTGATAGGGGATGTGGTTCAGTTCGCACCAGGCTGTGAGATGGGCGAGGAAGCCGCCATAGATGTGGGCGGCATCGGTGCCGATGTGCCGTCGGCATTCTTCGAAGAACACCGCGCCGATACCCTTGGCGCCGGCTTCCATGTGGTCGAGCCAGGAGCGGAAACGCAGGTAACGCATGCCGCCGCCCTCGTAGCGGCTGGGGCGGAAGGCCATTGTGCCGCTGACGATGGTGCCGCCGGCAAGTTTCATGGCCCAGCCGGTGGTGGTGCCGAGATCGAGCGCCAGCAGGGAACTGCTACCATCGGCGGAGCGGCCCGGCATGGGTTGGAGCAAAGCTGTCATGTCGTCCTCCAGGAAAGAACGTGGAGGGGCGGCAGCGCGGCCGGGCCGAAGGTGGCGCTGTCGCTCGGGACCATCGTGGGAAAAAGAGGGGTGAAACGGGGCGAGGCCCTCCGGCCACCGGGATGGCGGACGGATTGTTCAAGATCGGGGGAATTCCCCAGAGGCGCCCGAGACAGGCTAACCCCTTGATCTCTTATATATAATTCTAAATAATTCAATATATTCAATGCTACATAAGAGATGTGACAAGGGGAGACTCCCCCCGTCACACCCCCGCGTGAGGGTGCTCTGGGGGAAAGATTGAAGAATTTGAGGGTTTCGTCTTTACCCCCGTAAAAACAATGGATTGAGATGTCCGAACGGGCTTGGGGAGATTTCAGGCCGTTGAGGGATTGCCCCATCACCATGTCCCCCTCCCGGTCGAGCGGAACGTCATGGCCGGCTTGGTGGCGGTCGGCTTCATGACCGGCTCGATCATTCCCGCTTCCACCAGCACGGCGATCACCTCGTCGCGCTGGCGCCGGTCAAGAAACTGGCTGCGGCGGATCAGGTCGCTTTTGGTGAGGCCGACGGCACCGGCGGACCGGACGATCTCCAGCAGGCGTTTGTGGTTACGCTCCGTATCGTTATCGGCGATATGCCGGTCGATTTCGGCCATGGCGCGATCGGCGCAAGAGCCGACGAAACGGATGGCCCAATCGGCATCCTCGCCCCGGATCACCGGCGCCACCGGATCGGAAGACACGGCCCGGATCAGCGCCACCTTGGCGGCGTTCTCGCCGATACGGGCCAGGACCGGAGTGAAGGGAGTGCCGCAGGCTTCCCGCAGGCGCTCGGTGATGTGGCGGGACAATTCCCGGAAGGCGGCTTTGGCCTCGGCGGTCATGGGCACGGTCATGGGGACGACCGCCGTCACCGGATCGGCCGTCAGCCCGGCAAGATTTCCGGCTGGCGCATGGCCACCGCCCTGAGCGATCAGCTTGAGCCGCTCCAGCAGGGCCGGCGGCGCGGTGCGAATGCCGGCTGCTTCGTTCTCGTCGGGGTATTGGTTGCCGCTGGCGATGACGATGAAGCGAGCCAGCGAGCCATCGACGACGTTGGCCGATTGCAGGGCATTCCAGAACCGCGTTGGGGCAGTGGTGCCATAAACGCACAGACATGGCTGATTGATGTCGCGCCGCTCGTTCTTGCCGTCGCGGTTGGCGTATTCGGCACCGAGGAACACCCCGCCCGCCGATGTATACAACTCGGTCATGTTGTCGAGGATCTCGGTGAGATGGCGTGGGCTGCGCCTGCGGTCGGCGATCCCCTCCAGGAACATGCCGAACTCGTCGATCTGCAGCAGCAGGGAG
>NZ_CAINTR010000103.1 GCF_903853455.1 uncultured Magnetospirillum sp. | reverse complement strand
CTCCCGGGACGGCCAGCGCTCCCTCATCCACCGTCTCAACGACCGCCACGTCGCCAAGCTGGTTCAACGCGCCGCCGTTGCCGCCGGTCTGCGCGGCGATCTGCCCGAGGGGGAGCGCCGCCTGTGCTTTGGGGGGCATTCGCTGCGGGCCGGGCTGGCCAGCTCGGCGGAGGTGGATGAGCGCCACGTTCAGCGTCAGATGGGGCACGCCTCGGCGGAAATGACGCGGCGCTATCAGCGTCGAAAGGATCGGTTTAGGGTGAATCTGACCAAGGCGGCGGGGTTATGACTCGAAATGAACAGTTCGGGTAAGGTAGGTTGTCATGGTGAATAAGCAGAAATGCAGGTTGATGGCCTGCCCGACAAGCCACGATAATGTTTGAACTCATTCAACTGGAGCATCGGGCTTACGCGCCGTCGGTACGCTTGGTCTCTGTCGACCTGTTCGACACCCTTTTGCTGCGCGGAACCCGGCCAGAACTAGACCGTTTCCACGATATAGCTGCGCGTTGGCATCAAAGGCTACTCGCGCGAAACCTGAACAGTCCGGGAGTGGAAGCCCTCTACCGATGCCGTCTGACTGAACACAAGTTAGCCTATGACCGGATCAAAAGCCAAGACGGACAAGGCGAGGTCCGCCAGGAGGTAATCCTGGGAAGCATCGCAAGGCGCCTTCAACTCACAGATGCGGCGGTGCCAATCCTTGCCGCCACCGAAATCGCCTACGAGACGGCGGCGGTGACGGTCAATGCTGGCCTTGCGACCTTGCTGATCCGCCTGCGCCGGGAGAAACCGGTGGTGTTTACCTCGGACATGTACCTGTCCGGTCAAGCCCTCGCCGGCATCATGGCCGCCCTGGTCCCCGAACTGGCCGACCTGCCGCTATACGTCAGCTCCGACCTAGGACGGACCAAACGCCATGGGACTCTGTTCTCCCACTTGGTCTCGGTATCGTCGCTGGAGCCGCGGGACATCTTGCATGTGGGCGACAATCCGGTGTCGGATTTCGCCCAGCCCCGCGCCGCCGGTCTGAACGCCATGCTGCTGCCAAGGAGCCTGGGATGGCGCATCCTCCACGGACTGCGGCACAACAGGAGCAGAAACCGGTTGAAACGGACAATCGAGCCATGAGCACCCCACGCACCGTATTCTCCACCCCTTGGTTCGAAGTCAAGGCCACAGGGGGGGAGGGAGATGACGCCTATTACACCTTCCGCTCACCCGATGCGGTGCTGATTTTGCCCATCACCCAGGACGGCAGGGTGATTATGGTCCGTCAATGGCGCCACGCGCGGAACAAAATTTCCACGGAACTGCCGGCTGGCGGCATTGATTCCGGTGAAACCCCGGAACAGGCAGCCCGCCGCGAACTGTTGGAAGAGACTGGCTATGGCCTTGGAAGCTTCACCCTGGTTGGGCATGGCGGTGAGGCTTTGCAACGGGAAGAGGGGATATTGCATGTGTTTCTGGCTGAAGGGCTCGAGCAGGTCGCTCAGCCGGAAACGGGGATCGAGGTGCTCGAGCTGGGTTGGGGCGAATTTCGCGCCACCATTCTCTCCGATGGATTCGAGCACCTAATCGCCTCCAGCGCCATTCTTATGGCCGCTTGGCGGGGATTATTGCCCCAGGCCCTTCTATAAATTTTAACCAACTCCTCTCTAACATTGTCACCTGGATCAGTGTCTCAGTCTTCACGGGGGAGGGGAGGATAAATGCGCGTTTCGGTTATCGGACTGGGCAAACTGGGGTGTCCGCTGGCGGCCCTGTTGGCGGCCAAGGGGCATACCGTCATCGGAGCCGACCTGAGCCCGGAACTGGTGGCCATGGTCAATGCCGGTAAGGCGCCGTTCGAAGAGCCCATGCTGCAGGAGTATCTCACCCTCGCCGGTTCGCGACTTTCCGCCACAGTCTCGGTTGAAGAGGCCGCTCTGGCAACCGATGCCAGCATGATCATCGTCCCGACTCCCTCCCTCCCCGATGGAACTTTCTCCAACAGCTTCCTCCTCGGCGCCATCGAGGCCATCGGTCGTGGACTGAGGCGCAAGGACGGTTACCATCTTGTGGTTGTCATCAGCACGGTCATGCCCGGTTCCTGCGACGGCGAGGTCCGCACCGCGATCGAAGCCCATTCCGGCCGCGTCCTGGGGGAAAGCCTGGGCCTGTGCTACGGCCCGGAATTCGTCGCCCTGGGCAACGTCTTTCGCAACATGCTGGCCCCCGACATGGTGCTGATCGGTCAATCGGACGAGACCGCCGGCGACAGGCTGGCCGCCATCTATCAGTCGGTGGTGGAAAATACCCCGGCGGTCTGCCGCATGAATCTGGTCAATGCCGAACTGACCAAGCTCTCAGTCGATACCTACGTCACCACTAAAATTTCGTTCGCCAATATGCTGAGTGAGATGTGCGAGCATCTACCAGAAGCGGACGTAGCGACCGTCACCGAAGCAATGGGCATGGTCCAGGGTATTGGCGACAAGTGTCTGAAGGGGGCAATCGGTTATGGGGGGCCATGTTTCCCCCGAGATAATAAGGCTCTTGGCGCTCTGGCCCAGCGTTTGGGAACCCAATCTTTGATCTCTGATGCGACTGATGCCATTAACAGTCGACAGATCTGGCGTCTTGTAGCTGCGGTCGAAGCGGCAATCTCCGAAGGTGGTCGTACCGTTGCAGTTCTGGGCCTTGCCTACAAGCCAGGAACTTCCGTTATCGAGGAAAGTCAGTCAGTAGCGTTGGTACGCTTGCTGATCAAGGCCGGGCATCGCGTCGTTATCTACGATCCGGTTGCAATGGCCGCCGCGCGTGATGCGCTCCCAGGGGCCATTCCAGTTGCGACAGCAGAGGAAGCTGTCGCGAAAGCTGATGTGGTGGTGATTAGCACAGCTTGGCAGGAGTTCGAAACAATTCTTCCCCAAATTTTGCAGCACTCGGACCGGCTGATTACCGTAATTGATCCGTGGCGCGTTCTGCCTGTTTCTTCACATATAGAGCCATTAAAAGTTGTCACGCTCGGTCGTGGAGGGCGGAAGTTCTGATCCCGAGTGCCGGTACAACGCGGCGCCAGCCTGCGTGATAACGGATTCGACCGCTTAGGAGGTCGGCACCAATATCCGTATCAGGTGGAAGGCGAAAATCCCAACGAAGCCGCGGGGGCCCGGTCTCCAACGTGGAGCGATTATTGGCGTCTCTCTCGTTAGTCGAGCTTCAACATCCTCTAAAGGCCAAGCAGCCATGACCGACACGATCTTCCATCATTTTCTGATTCCGTCCATGGGAGCCTGTGGCGCCACTTGGTTGGCCGGCAGCCTGAGCTTGCACGACGAAATCATGTGTACAGTGGGCAATATGCACCCCTTCGAAGCGCTTCACCATTACCGGCACAAGCCGGTACAGCCCTGGCTGGCGGGGGCCACTCCGGAGATGTTCCGTTTCGGCGCCGTCGGATCTTATCTGCGCCAGGCGTATGAAGATGCTGGCCTGACTTGCACGGTGGCTCCGCAGCGCGACATGGAGGCATTTCCCACCTACCTCTTCGACGAGTTGGAAGCGCTGGCCGCGGCGACCCCCTGCCGCTTTCTCGGAAACGTTCACGGCACCATGCTGTGGCAGCTTTACCGCGCCTCGCCCAACTTGATGCGTCTGTTTAGCGGCCGCACGGTTCCGGTGGTTAACCATGATCCGGCATGCAAGCCGCGCCGGCATCCCGGCATTCAATACGCTCCATGCGCGAGAATAGGCTGCGCTGGGAAACAAGGAGTCCCGATAGAGTAGATTGCGCAGTGCCTGTGGTTTTCGTCGCAGCGTCCCG
>NZ_CAINTR010000102.1 GCF_903853455.1 uncultured Magnetospirillum sp. | reverse complement strand
TCCCTGACCACCACGGGAAATCAGCGGCCGAAAATGCGAAGGGGGGCCGATCGGCCCCCCTTCGCATTTCCCCCATCCCAACCACCGAGTGGCTCCCTTTTGCTCCGGCGCGGTGGCTCCCTTTCTCTCCGGCGTTGACATCCCGTCAGCGATTGTCATCAGAACGTGCTTGGCACTTTGAACCTGTTGGAAGGCTGCCGTCGGCATGGCGTGGGGCGCTTGGTCTCGGCGTCAAGCTCGGCGGCGGTGGGGTTGAGCTGCCCACCCATTACGGAAGAGGCCGTGCCGCACCCTGTCTCTCCCTACGGCGCCAGCAAGTTGGCGGGTGAGGCCTATTGCTCGGCCTACGCGCAGAGCTTCGGCATCGACACCGTCTGTTTGCGATTTGGCAACGTCTACGGTCCCGGTTCCTCCCATAAGGAAAGTGTTGTCGCCCGCTTTATCCGTCGGGCCTTGTCAGGACAGCCGATGGAGGTCTTCGGCGACGGCAGTCAAACGCGCGATTTTATCTTCATCGATGACATCGTCTCCGCGATTCTTGCTTCTGTCGCCGCACCCGGCGTGGCGGGAGAGGTCTTCCAGATCGCGTCGGCGGCGGAAACCACCGTTGCCGAGATTGCGGCCATGCTGCGCGGCCTCTTGGCCGAATACGGGGTGGCAACGGACATCGTCGAGGGGCCAAAGCGCACCGGCGACGTCATGCGCAGCTATTCCTGTACCGACAAGGCGGCCAACATGCTGGGCTGGCATCCCAAGACCGATCTGTCGGATGGCCTTAGGCTGACAGTCCAATGGTTTCTTGAAAATGGACGCTCCCGCAGCCCGTAACAATGTTGCACAATCGAGGCCAGCCGCTAGGATGAAGCTCCGCCTGGGCGGGCGCAGGGCGGCTCTGGTGGGTAAAAATGGACGAAACACTTATCTCCTCATTCTTTTCCGGCAAGCGTGTCGTCGTAACGGGCGGTGGCGGAAGCGTCGGTGCGGAACTGGTCCGTCAGCTTCTGATGTTGCCTGTCGACATCGTGCGAGCGCTCGACAATAACGAGACGGCTCTGTTCGATCTGCGTGAGCGGCATTACGCCGAGTCCCGCCTCGAAGCATTCTATTGCGATATCCGCGACGAACTGGAACTGGCGCGGACCTTTTCGGGAATGGACATTTGCCTGCACGCGGCGGCCCTCAAGCATGTCCCGTTCTGCGAGCTCAGCCCTTTCTCCGCCATTCAGACCAACATCCTTGGGGCGCAGGCGGTGATTCGCGCCGCGCTGAGCAACCGGCTCTCTCGGGTGCTTTTCACCAGCACCGACAAGGCGGTCAACCCCACCAACGTCATGGGCACCTCCAAGCTGATGGGCGAGCGGTTGTTCACCGCGGCCAATTCGCTGTCCGAAGGCAGCCATCGCTGCATCTTCAGTTCGACCCGATTCGGAAACGTGGCAGGCAGCCGTGGTTCCGTCATTCCGTTGTTTTGCGAGCAGATTGCCCAGGGAAGGCCCTTAACCGTCACCGACACCGCCATGACCCGCTTTTTCATGACCCGCGAGGATGCCGTTCGCCTCGTCTTACGCTCCATGGCCCTTGCCTGCGGCGGCGAAATCTTCATCACCAAGATGGCGGTCATCCGGGTTATCGATTTGGCGGAAGTGATGATCGATCTGATCGCGCCCCTGTTCGGCCGGTCGCCGAGTGATGTGCCGATCCACATCATTGGGCCTAGGCCGGGTGAAAAGATGTGGGAAGAGTTGACGACCGAGGAAGAGGTGCGCCGAACCCACGACATGGGAGAGTTCCTCGTGGTGCTGCCCGCGCTCAAGAATTTTCACGCCGATGTTGATTATGCCTACGACGTCCCCCTGGCCACCTGCGAGCACAACTATAACTCCACGAACGAGATCCCCATGTCCAAGGATGAGATTCGCGCTTTCCTGTCGTTGCCTGGAGTGCTTCCGACGGAGGTCGGCAAGCGGCAGGAAGGATGCGGATTATGAATATCCTGATTTTGGGGGGCGACGGATATCTGGGGTGGCCGACGGCGATGAGGCTGTCGTCCCTGGGTCATGACGTTCTGGCCGTTGACAACTATCTCCGCCGCCGCATTTGCCGAGAGACCTCGTCGGAGCCGCTTTACGAGGTTCCCGATCTGGCCGAGCGCGCCGAGTTGTGGCAATCGATCTCGGGGCGCCGGGTCAAGGTCTCCATCGGCGACCTGAGCGACTGGGCCTATGTCGAACAGATCTTCACCGCATTCCGTCCCGATGCCGTGGTTCATTACGCCGAGCAACCGTCAGCCCCGTATTCGATGATGGATCGTGAGGCGGCGGCGTTGACGTTGCAAAACAACCTTGGCAGCACATTCAACCTGATCCATGCGGTTCGGCAATTCGCCCCCGAGTGCCACATCGTCAAGCTCGGGACCATGGGGGAGTACGGCACCCCCAATATCGACATCGAGGAAGGGTGGCTGGACGTCGAACACAAGGGCCGCAAACAGCGGTTCCTTTATCCTCGCCAAGCAGGAAGCCTGTACCACACGACCAAGGTCATGGACACTGATCTGCTGTGGTTCTACGTGCGCGCCTGGGGCATTCGGGTGACCGATCTGATGCAGGGGCCGGTCTACGGCGTGGAAACCTCGGAGAGCGCGGGCGATCTTCGTCTCTATCCATTCCTGAACTACGACGAGATTTTCGGCACGGTCATCAATCGCTTCATCGTTCAGGCGGTCGCCGGCCATCCGCTGACGGTGTTTGGCAAAGGGGGGCAGACACGGGGCTTCCTCAACATCAAGGATACGATGAACTGCATTTGCCTGGCGATCGAGACTCCTCCGGAGCCTGGGGAATTGCGGATTTTCAACCAGTTCACGGAAACGTTCAGCGTCCGCCAACTCGCCGCCATCGTCGAGCGGGTCGGGCAAAGCCTGGGACTGAACGTTCGGACGGAGTCGGTCGCCAATCCCCGGGTGGAAGCCGAAGAACACTATTATAGTCCGGCTCATACCGGCTTGGTGGAACTCGGCCTGAAACCCCACCCCCTCACCGACGATGTGGTGGCCGGTATGATCAGAACCGTCCAGCGTTTCCAAGACCGCATCGATCCGAGCAAGTTCCTGCGAGGGGTGCAGTGGCGATGAGCAACATGCGACTGCTCGGTGCCGTGATCGGTCTATCCGCTTTGGCCGCGGCCCTGATGTATTTCCGTGGGCCCCGGTGGCAGCGCAGCAATTTGAGTGCCGCCGATGTTGACCATAGAGCCTACCGCCATCGCCGAAGTCCGTCTCATCTCCACCTGTTGGCATGCAGACGAACGCGGTGTTTTTTCCGAGGTTTACAGCCGTTCCCGTTGGCATGCCGCCGGTATCTCCGACGACTGGTTCCAGGACAACCATGCCGTGTCGGCCCTCGCCGGCACCTTGCGCGGTCTCCATTTCCAGCGGTCGCCCATGGCGCAGGCCAAGCTGATCCGGGTCGTGCGCGGGGCCATTTGGGACGTGGCGGTCGATATCCGGATCGGCTCGCCCTGGTTCGGCCGTTGGGTCGGAAACGAGCTTTCGGCTGCGAACCGGCACCAGCTTTATGTCCCCGCCGGCTTCGCCCATGGCTATTGCACCCTGGAGCCCGACACCGAGGTGTTCTACAAGGTCGATGCTCCCTACGCCGGGGAGACCGAGGGTGGCATCGCTTGGAACGACCCCACTCTTGCCCTGCCCTGGCCGTTGCCGCCCTCCGGGCCGGTGATCTCCGACAAGGATCGCAAATTGCCGCGGCTAGCTGATTTGCCGCCTTGCTTCGACTACCGCCAGGGAGGTGTGCGTTGAACGTCCTGGTCACCGGCGGCGCGGGCTTCATCGGGTCGGCGGTGTGTCATCAGTTGTTGGATTTAGGGGGGCATCGGGTCGTCAACCTGGACTGCCTCAGCTACGCCGCCAATCCGCTGACGGTGGCCGAACTGGACGACCGTCCCGGCTATCTGCTGGAGCGGGCCGACGTGACCGATGCCAAGGCGGTCGCCGAGATCTTCGTTCGCCACCGGCCCGACCGGGTGATTCACCTTGCCGCCGAATCTCATGTGGACCGCTCAATCGACGCCCCCGCCGGGTTCATCGACACGAATATAGTCGGCACGTTCACCCTGCTGGAAGCGGCATTGCGCTATTGGCAGGGGCTGGACGGCGCGGCGCGGCACTCGTTCCGTCTCGTTCACGTCTCCACCGACGAGGTGTTCGGCTCGCTAGGCCCCGATGGACGGTTCGACGAGAACAGCCGCTACGCCCCGAACTCGCCCTATGCCGCCAGCAAAGCGGCCGCCGATCACTTGGCCAGGGCGTGGCACGCCACCTATGGCCTGCCGGTGGTGGTGACCAACTGCTCCAACAATTACGGGCCGCGTCAGTTTCCCGAGAAGCTGTTTCCGCTGCTGATCCTCAACGCCGCCGCCGGTCGTCCATTGCCGGTCTATGGCGATGGATTGCAGGTGCGCGACTGGCTGTTCGTCGAGGACCATGCCCGCGCCCTCATCGAGGTTTCGCTGCGGGCGCCCGCCGGAAGCAGCTATATGATTGGCGGCGACTGTCAGCGGACCAATCTCGAGATCGTCCGGGCCATCTGCGCCGAACTGGATCGTGCGCTCCCCGATTCGCCCCATCGCCCCCATGAAAAGCTGATCACTCACGTGGCGGACCGCCCCGGCCATGACCGCCGTTACGCGACCGATTCAACCCGGATGGGGCGGGACTTCGGCTGGTATCCGCAGGTGTCGCTCGAGGATGGGGTGGCGCGAACGGTGCGCTGGTATCTCGACCATCATTCGTGGTGCGCCGGATGCGGGGATGCCGCCCTTCGTCGCCAGGGTCTGCAATGACGGAGGAGGGACCGGTCCTGGTGGTATTCGGTGCCGCCGGCCAACTCGGCCGGGCGCTGGCCGAGGCGGGGCCTCCTCCTGGCTGGCGGCTGGTTCAGTTCGACCGTGACGGTGCCGACATCACCGACCGGCATGAGGTGGAGCGGGCGCTGGCCGGCATGGAGGCTGGGGTCGTGGTCAATGCCGCCGCCTTCACCGCCGTGGATCGTGCCGAGGCCGAACCGGATGCCGCCTTCGCAATTAACCGCGACGGTGCGGGCATTGTCGCCACGGTGGCGGCGGCTTCGGGGTTGTCCCTGATTCAGCTCTCCACGGATTACGTGTTCGACGGCCGTAAGGCGGCGCCATATGGAGAGGGCGATCCGACCAATCCGCTTTCGGTTTACGGCGCCAGCAAGTTGGCGGGCGAGGACGCGGTGCGGGCGGCGACGGAACGCCATCTGATCTTGCGCACCGCCTGGGTATTCTCCCCGTTCGGCAGCAACTTCGTCCGCACCATGGTTCACTTGGCCAGGGTGGCGCGCGACAATTACGGTGGCCGGTCAGCGACAATTAGGATGACCGGTATGAGACACCGTCGAGTAGCACCTATACCGCTATCACAAGCAAGCATTGCTCAGCAATAAGGAAGTGCAGCGACAATTACGGTAATTGT
>NZ_CAINTR010000101.1 GCF_903853455.1 uncultured Magnetospirillum sp. | reverse complement strand
TCGACCGACTCCGTCGTGACCTGGGTCCCTATTACTTTAACTCACAATACCAGCAAAGCCCGGTTCCCGAGGCGGGCAATTTGATCAATTGGGAGTGGTTCAAAACCTTCGAGCAGGGCCCGTCCACGGATTATGGCGACCGCGTGGTGCAAAGCTGGGATATTGCCCACACTACCGGAGATCGCTCCGACTATTCGGTCGGCACCACCTGGCTGATCAAGGGCGGCCACTACTCTCTCATCGACCTCTACCGCGACCGGCTGGAGTTTCCGGCGTTAAAAAAGAAGATCATCACCTACGCCCAGCAGAATGGCTCCGCCACCGTGCTGGTCGAGGATGCCGGAACCGGAACCGCCATGATCCAGCAATTGCGGGCTGAAACCCGACTGAACATCATCGCCGTTAAGCCCGAGGGGTGTAAGGCAGACAGGATGAGCGCACAATCCGCCACGATCGAGGGTGGCCGCGTTTTCATCCCCTATTCCGCACCATGGCTTGCCGAGCTCAAGGTCGAAATGATGGCGTTTCCCCATGGCAAACATGACGATCAGGTCGACAGCCTCTCCCAGTTTCTCGGTTGGGCTGAGAACCAGCGCCGCCACGAGATCCCCAATGTGGAGATCGTCTCGATTTCGCGGGGGCAGAGCTATTTTGGGATGTAGGGATTTCTATATAATTCCGGAAATTTTACGATTTAGTAATGCTGAGCAGATAAGTAACTTTTGGATGAATTTCATCGACTAGGTCCGATAAGTTTCAATTATCGGACCTGACAAAGTATCGTCACCATGGTAGCGTTTCAGACTGAAAATCGAGGACGACACCGCCATGGCCGATGGTTTCTTGCCTGAACGGGCGGCGCCCTTTCCCGAGATCCCCGAGGATGTCGAACCGGAGGCGGTTCGGCGCAACCGCGCGGCAAGAGGGATGTCCCACGAGGGAGAAACGACGGGGAGCGGGTTCGGCGATGTCGCCCATATGGAGGGCCTGGCGCGCAAGGCCCAGGACTATGCCCGTGGCGCTCGGGCCACCAACACCAATCGGGCCTATGCCGCTGACTGGCGCCACTTCACCGGCTGGTGCGCCAAGACCGGCTTGGCGCCGATGCCGGCCAATCCCCAGGTGATCGGGGTCTATATCTCGGCCCTGGCGAATCCGGCCGGGGTGGGAAGCAAGGCCGGAAGTTCGGTCGCCACCATTGAGCGTCGGCTCGCCGGCCTGCTATGGAATTATCGTCAGCGCGGTCAGTCCCTCGACCGCACCGATCCCCATATCCGGGAGGTGCTGGCTGGTATCCGTCGCAAGCACGGCCGGCCGCCCGCCCAGAAGGAGCCGGTGCTCGGCGACGACCTCCCCCGCCTACTCGAAACCCTGGGGCGTGATCTGCGCGGCCTCCGTGATCGCGCCATCCTGCTGGTCGGCTTTGCCGGGGGCTTACGCCGGAGCGAGATCGTCGGCTTGGACCACGGTGAGGCCCAGACCGACGAGGGCTCTGGCTGGGTCGAGATTCTGGAGGGCGGCGCCCTGCTCCATATCAAGGGCAAGACCGGCTGGCGCGACGTCGAGATCGGCCGCGGCTCCAATGACCTGACCTGTCCGGTCGCCGCCCTCGAACTCTGGATCAGGCTGGCGCGGATCGAGCACGGCCCGATCTTCCGGCGGATCTCCCGGGACGGCCAGCGCTCCCTCATCCACCGTCTCAACGACCGCCACGTCGCCAAGCTGGTTCAACGCGCCGCCGTTGCCGCCGGTCTGCGCGGCGATCTGCCCGAGGGGGAGCGCCGCCTGTGCTTTGGGGGGCATTC
>NZ_CAINTR010000100.1 GCF_903853455.1 uncultured Magnetospirillum sp. | reverse complement strand
GCGCAGTGCCTGTGGTTTTCGTCGCAGCGTCCCGATGACATGGTGGTAGTCGATCTTCCGTCCGCGTTCGGAGCGGTTGACCCGGACACGCTCCATGGTACCCACGGAAGTGGCTCCATAGAAGCAAACAAGGCGGTCATGCGATGCTGCTTCTCGATATTGGCAACCCGACGGATCAGTCGCTGTTGTTCGTCCGACAGGGTCGGCGACGGGCCGATCACCGAGGCCGGAATGCGCATGACCTCCAGCACCTGATCGACGATGAAGCCGGTCCGCACGCCGCGGATGCCGGCATCGGCCTGACGCAGGAACAGCGCGACAAGCTGTTCAGCGCCTTTTCCCAGGCCGACGCCTCCACCACCCGCAAATATGGCGGTACCGGGCTGGGGCTGACCATCAGCAAGAAGCTGGTGGAGCTGATGGATGGCGAGATCGGCGTCGACAGCGAAGCCGGCAAGGGCAGCACCTTCCACTTCACCGCCCGGTTCGGCGTCCAGAGCGAGCAGCGGCGCCTCTCGGTCAATGCCGAGGACGTGAAGGTTTTCGCCACCCCCTATGACGGCGTCCTGATGGACTGCCAGATGCCGGTGATGGACGGATTCGAAGCCACCCGCCGCATCCGGCGGGACGGCCGTTTCGCCGCCCTGCCCATCCTGGCCATGACCGCCAACGCCATGGCGGGCGACAAGGAAAAGTGCGTCGAAAGCGGCATGAACGACCACATCGCCAAGCCCATCGACGTGGCGCATCTGTTTGTCACCCTGGCGCAATGGATCGCGCCCAGGCAGAGCGACGCCAGCCCGGCGCCAGCGCGCCCTGCCAAGGCCGATTCCGACGACCTTCCCCATATTCCCGGGCTTGACCTGAAGGCGGCCCTGGCCCGGGTGGCCGGCAAGACCAAGCTGCTGCGGAAATTGCTGGTGAGCTTCCGCGACGCCCAGGCCGAGGTGATCGACCGCATCCGGTCGGCCCACACGTCCGGCGACGACGCCACCGCTGTCCGCGAGGCCCACACCGTCAAGGGGTTGGCCGGCAATATCGGCGCCGTCCGCATGGCCGAGGTCGCGGCCAGGGTCGAGGCCTTGCTGAAGACCGGCGAGAGCGACGGGTTCGTCGAAGCCCTTGCCGACATGGAAATAGAACTGAGTGACCTGCGGGGCCGCATCGCGGCGGGGCTGGGAGCGGCGGAGGCGGATGCCCCTGCTCCTCCGGCGCCTGCGGTTACGATGGACAAGGATGCCTTGGCCACCGATCTTCGCCGGTTGGACGCGCTGCTGGCCGAGTCCGATACCGATGCCGAGGGGGTGGCGGAGAGCTTGGCCGAGCGGCTGAGAGCGCTGGGCCATGGCTCGGCCGCCGAGGGCGTGTTGAAGGCGGTCGACGACTGCGATTACGACGCGGCACGGGAGCGATTGCCGGAATTGGCACGCGCTCTCCACATCGCGTTGTAGCCGGGAGGACCGATCAGCCATGACCATGTCATCCCGTCCGCTGTTGCCCTGGGTCGCCGTTGTCCTGACATCCCTCGTGGTGGCATTCGGGACTGTCGAAGCGACACGCAGATCCCTTGAACACGGCTACACCGACGTGCTTGCCACCGAGGTTCAGCGGCGCGCCATCGAAGTCACGGCGCAGACGTTGAACGGCAACGTGATGGGGTCCATGTCGGCGTTGGGTCTGGTCAACCGGACAACCAAGGCCGTCGTGCGCGGACTGCTGCCGCCCCAAGATCAGACGATCTTGGAATCCCTGGAGGCCATCGGCCATTCCTATCAGGCCAGCGGCGTGTTCATCGTCAACGGCGACGGCATCGTCCAATCGTCCTGGGACAGCAGCGGAAAACCCAGCACCGGCCTCGACGTCAAGTTCCGCCCTTATTTCCAGATCGCCATGAAGGGCAGTCAGAACATCTATGCGGCGGTCAGCATGGCCACCGGCGAGCGGGCGTTGTATTTCGCCGCACCGATCTACGGCGCGGTTTCGTCCAAGGCTCCGGTCATCGGCGCGGCGGTGGCTCGCCTTGGCCTCGACCGGGTTGATTCGGTCCTGAATGCCTGGACGGGACCGGCTCTGTTGCTGTCGCCGCAAGAGGTCACCTTCGCCAGCAATCGCGGCGATTGGATCTCGTATCTGGCCGGCGAACGGACGCCGGAACAGCTCCAGGCGATCCGGGCGCTCAAACAGTTCGGGCAGGTGTTCGAAAGCGGTGCGCCCGAGATTCTGCCCTTCGACATCGACGGCGACATGGTGGTGGTCGCGTCGCGTCGCTATGCCGTCGCTCGCGCGCCGGTCCGCTGGAACGATCCTCAGGGCGATTGGACGCTGGTGCTGCTGGGCGACCTCGACGCGGCCATGCCCTGGTCGCGCAAGGCAAGCCTGGGCGGGACCAGCGGCGCCGTCACCTTCACCCTCGGCATCGTGGTTCTGGCGTGGCGCCGCCGTCTTCGGCAGGCCAACCAGGCGCGCCTCCACGCCGAGGACGAACTGAAGGACTACGCCGGAAAGCTGGAGCTGGATTCGGCGGTCAAATCCTATCTGGCAGAGGTGTCCGCCGATCTCCACAAGGCCTCGTCCCTGGCCGAATTCGCCGGCACGTTCATGCGCCATGCCGCGCCGAAGGTGGGCGCCGACTACGGGGCGTTCTACGGATTCGACGAGGACCGCCAAAGGCTGATCCCGGTGGGCGGACACGGCGTCTTGCCCGGTGATCTGGAGGCGGTGGCCCTGGGCCAGGGACTGGTCGGCCAATGCGCCAAGGACAAGACCGTCATCGCCTTGTGCGATTCCGTGGATACTCCGATCCGCATCGTCTGGGGCGCCGGCGTGGCGGCGCCGAAACATGTGCTGCTGCTTCCCCTGGTCCAGGCCGAACGCCTGTTGGGGGTGGTCGTGCTGGCGGCCCTGCGCCCGCTGGACATGGAACGAAGGGCGGTGCTGGACGCCATGTTGCCCATGGTGACGATGAATCTGGAAATTCTCGACCGCAACCTCGGCACCCAGCATCAAGCCGACGCCCTACGGCGGCAGCAGGCCCGATTGCAGGAAACAGAGGTGTGGTATCGCGGCATCATCGAATCGGCACCGAACGGCCTGCTGGTATCCGACGAGGACGGCGTCATCGTCATTGCCAATTCGCGGATCGAAGCCATGTTCGGCTACGACGCGGGCGCCTTGCTCGGTCGCAAGGTCGAGGATCTGGTCCCGGCCGCCGGCCACGCCATGGACGCCTTGAGCAAGGAACTTCGCGGCATTCGACGCAATGGCGAGGACTTCCCGGTGGAGGTCGGCCTGTCGCGGCTGCCGGCCTTGGGTGGCCGAATTGCGCGAGGCCGTCTCGCCCTTCCTCTCCCCCAAGCCATAATAGGAAACGTCATGGCCGAGACCGACCTCAAACGCCTCAAGGTTCTGCTGATCGACGACGAGTGGTTCATCCGGTCCACCATCCGCCAAATTCTGATCCAGATCGGCATCACCAACATCTACGAGGCCGGCGACGTGGACGCCGCCATCAAGGAAACCATGCGGACCCAACCGCATCTGGTGCTGTGCGACATCCACATGCCGGGCGAGGACGGGCTGGCCTATGTGGCCAAGCTGCGCAAGGCCCCGTTGCCGGCGGTGGCGGGCATTCCGGTGGTCATGCTGACCTCGGACAGCAGCGAAGATGCCGTATTGACGGCCAAGGGGCTGCATGTGGAGGGCTATCTGGTCAAGCCGGTCTCCATCGCCGCCGTCAAGAAGGCGATCGAACGCGCCCTGAAAATCACCTTGTCCTGAGGAGCGGTCGCGATGAACGCCAATGCCATGGTCGAGCGGGCCACCGTCCTGGTGGTGGACGACACCCCCGACAACCTCAAACTGATGAGCGGCCTGCTCAAGGACCTCTACAAGGTCAAGATCGCCAACAGCGGCGAGAAGGCGCTGGCCATCGCCGCCTCGGATTCCCCGCCCGACCTGATTCTCTTGGACATCATGATGCCCGAGATGGATGGCTACGAGGTCTGTCAACGCTTGAAGCGCGACCGCGCCACCCGCGACATTCCCATCATTTTCCTCACCGCCATGACCAAGACCGAGGATGAGGAGAAAGGGCTGAAGCTGGGGGCGGTGGATTACATCACCAAGCCGGTCAGCCCGCCGGTGGTGCTGGCACGGGTCGAAACCCACCTGAAGCTGAAGGCCAGCGCCGACTTCCTGCGCGACAAGTCCGACTATCTCGAACACGAGGTCCAGAAGCGGACCAGCGAGGTGGCGGCGATCCAGGACGTGACCATCCTGGCCATGGCGTCCCTGGCGGAAACCTGTTCGCCGAGCGGACGGGATTGCTCCGCTACCAGCGCCTCCGGCTGGATCGGCTGAACATGGTCGACGAGGCGGTCACCGTCGCGGCCCTGCCCCCGTTCGCCCTCGTCACCCCGGGCACCATGGTCGCCACCGTGAAGACCATTCCCTTCGCGGTGCCGGCCCCGGTCATGCGCCGCGCCGCCGAGACGGCCGCCGGCCTGCGCCTCGACGTGGCGGTTCCGATGATCCGCCGCGCCGTCCTGATCCAGACCGTCCTGACCGGAACCCAGGCCAAGGTTCTGAACAAGACCCAGGAGGGGCTGGACCGGCGGCTGGCGGTGTTCGGACTTGGCCTGTCCGGCGAGCGCCGATGCCCCCATGACAGCCCATCCCTGCGCGACGAGATCTCCGGCGCCATCGCCGCCGGAGCGGACATGGTCCTGGTGATGGGAGCCTCGGCGGTGACCGACCGCCGCGACGTGGTGCCCGCCGCCATCGAAGCGGCGGGAGGGGTGGTCGAGCATTTCGGCATGCCGGTGGATCCGGGCAATCTGTTGCTGACCGGCCGGGTCGGGACCATTCCGGTGCTCAGCGTCCCCGGCTGCGCCCGGACGCCGAAGCCCAACGGCTTCGACTGGGTGCTGGGGCGGCTGGTCTGCGGCATCGTCACCAGCGGCCGCGACATCCAGCGCATGGGGGCCGGCGGCCTGATCATCGATTCCGCCGCTACGGGACAACGGACGGCCGATGGCCCCATGCTGGTGGCCCAAGGCTGATACCATATCCCGCTGATCGGAACCGATCAGCGGCGCCCTCAATCGGCGGGCGGGCGCGAGCGCCCTTGCCTTCCGCGGCACGGGCCGCGCGTCGCGTTGCTCCTAACCAAATCCCGATGAGTTGTTCTCATCGGGATTTGGTTCTTTAGTCCGGGGTGCTGCTGTTCTTTAGTCCGGGGTGCTGCTGTCAACCCCCATCTTGTTCTGCCGCATTTTCCGAGAGTGCCGTCGCTCGGGATCATGGTTCTTTCCGGGGTCGGCACGGCACCGTTTCCGGTGAGC
Source organism: uncultured Magnetospirillum sp. (assembly GCF_903853455.1). Taxonomy (GTDB): domain Bacteria; phylum Pseudomonadota; class Alphaproteobacteria; order Rhodospirillales; family Magnetospirillaceae; genus Phaeospirillum. The sequence goes on along the minus strand of NZ_CAINTR010000100.1, from coordinate 22 downwards.
CGCCCCATGATGCGGTCGGAGT
>NZ_CAINTR010000099.1 GCF_903853455.1 uncultured Magnetospirillum sp. | reverse complement strand
GGCCTATGCCCTGGCCCGCGGCCTCGGCCTCCATGTGGACATGATCGACTGCATGGTGCTGGTGCCGCCGGTGATCCTGATCATGACCCTGCCCATCTCCATCGCCGGCCTCGGCCTGCGGGAAACCGCCATGGTGGTGGCGTTCGGCTATGTGGGGGTCGAATCCCATTCCGCCCTGGCCCTGTCGGTGCTGTTCGCCCTGGTCAACATCGCCACCGCCCTGCCCGGCGGCGTCATCTGGCTGCTGGCCGGCGAACACCCCGCCCCCGACGAGATCGCCGAGGTCGAACACGCCGTCGAGGACGCTTGAGTTCAGGTCACCCGATTCCGCCGATCCGTTCGAACTCGGCCGCCGCGTGGTCCCAGCGCCATGACCGTTGCCTGGCGAGGCAGGCGCGGTGGAAGCGCTGCCACAACCCGTCGTCGGTGAGCAGGCGGATGCCGGCTGTGGCGAAAGCTTCGGCGCCCTTGACGCAATAGCCGGTCTCGCCCTCGATCACCCGCTCGCTCATGCAGGCGATGTCCTCCAGCACGATGGGCAGGCCCATGGCCTGGGCCTCGGCCACCGCCGAGCAGAAGGTCTCGCCGATATCGCCGCGATAGAGCAGGGCGCGGGCCTGGGCCAGTTCCCCCACCAGTTGGGCCTTGGGGACGGGGCCGCGCAGGATGACCCCCTCGTTGGCCAGGGATTGGGCGCGGTCCAGCACCGGTCCCATCTTGCCGGCCTTGGCGGCGCCGGCGGCGCCGTAGGTGGCGGTGCCGGCGAAGACGTGCAACTCGGCCTGGGGCACCGCCGGACGGATGCGGCTTTCCCACACATCCAGCAGCCAGTCCAGCGAGCGCATGGGATTGGAGGTGAACACCACCCGGGGCGGCGGAGCTTCGGCGCGCTCCTCGGCATGGCAGAACAGGTCGGTCAGGCCGTAGGGCACGACCGCGCGGCCGCCGGCGAAGGCCCAAGCGGGATAGGTGGAGGCGTGGCTGGCCCCGGAGAACACGATCACCGGCCGGCGCAGGGCCAGCTTCCACTGGTAGCGCCACTTCAGCAGATAGCCGGCAGGATTGTGAATCCAGAAGATGGTCTTTTTGGCGTCGGGACACAGCCGCAGCAGCTTGTCGCCGCGATTGGGGATGTAGAGGTCGGCGGCTTCCGGCACTCCCTGGGCGATGGGCCGCCAGGTGACGCCGCGATGGACGCGCTCGGCCTCGCACTTGTTGCACACCAGCACGTCGTGACCGCGTGCCGCCAGGGCGTTGGCCATCTCGATGAACGAGGTCTCGGCCCCCCCCAGCGGCCGTTCGTCCAGGGTGGCGCCGTCGAAGACGATGCCGTCGTCGGTCATGACGATGCGGGCCATGTCTTAGTCCTTGCTTTTTTCGGTCTGGCGGCCGTGGCGGATATGGATGATTTCCGTTTCGCCCCGGTGCCGGCGCACGGTCAGGATATAAGAACCGACCACGAGACGGCGGGTTCCGGGCGAGCGGCCCGAGGGTCCGATATTGGGGTATTCGGCCAGGGTCTGCCGGGCAATGCGCATTTTTTCGGAAACCTTGGCGGCGGCGACGGGATTGCGTTCCGAGAGGTAGGCGATCTCGGCCAGATACCACGCCCGTGCAGTAGGCGACATTCCGGCCAGACGTGTTCGGCTCATCCGGCTTTCCTGGCCAGCCGGGCCTCGGCGGCGGCAATGATGGCGTCGGCCTCATCCATCACCGTATCGAAATCGACGCCTTCGCCCCGGTCCAGGGCGGCGATACCCTCGGCCTCGGCCAGGGTATCCGATCCTTCCTCGCTTTCCAGGTACTGCTTCAAGGCGCGCAGCATCATCCAACTGCGGTCGCGCTCCATGGCCTTGGCCATGGTGTCGTAGGCCTCCACCAGATCGGCGGGAACGCGGAGCGAAATCTGGACCTTGGCGACGGGCTCATCCATGGCGGGATCTCCTGGGATGCTGTGTGTTGCAGTGTATCACGGTGCATCCCGGAAGAGTTACTCCTTCTCGTGCTTGGCCTTGAGGTGCGACAGCATGGGGTACAGCGCGGCGCAGGTAGCGATGATGAAGCCGTAGCCGCCTTCCCGCCAGCCGCCGCGCCGCACATAGCATTTGAAGAAGCGGCTGGCCATGCGGCGCACATTGCTGAGCGTGCCGCCCCAGGTCTCACCGCGCTCGCGCAGGTCCCTGGCGCGGGCGGTGGAGTAGGAATCCAGCCGGCGGATCATGTCCGAGATGTTCTTGTCCACATAGTGCAGCAGCCGGCTCTCCAGCATGGGGCCCTTGCTGCCACGCCAGGCCAGCGAGGGGTGGACGCGGTCGTTGCCCCAGGTCTTGGCCGCCTGGCGGAACAGGCCGGGATAGGCGGCCTTGCCGTAGCTGGCGCCCCAGCCATGGCGGACCAGCCGGTCGCCGATGAAATTGTCCACCGGGATCTCGTGCCAGGCGAAGGGGCTGGTGGCGATGACCGCGCGCACCTCCTCGGCCAGGGCCGGCGGCACATGCTCGTCGGCATCCACCTCCAGCACCCAGTCGGTGCGGCAGGCGGCAATGCCGGTGTTGCGGCGGTCGCCTTCCCGCTCCCAATTGCCCTCGACGATGCGGGCGCCGAACGCCAGGGCGATATCCTTGGAGCGGTCGGTGCACTTGTCCAGCACCACCACCACCTCGTCGGCGAAGCGCAAGCGTTCCAAGCAGGACGGCAGCCGCTTCTCTTCGTTATAGACCACCACCAGAGCGGTTAAGGTACTCATGCGCCGTTCCCCCGGAAACGCGGGAAGGCCCGGTTGCGGGCATGGGTCATGGCGGTGCGGTAGGTGTCCAGGGTCTGGGCCATGCGGTGGTCGAAGCGCATGGTCTCCTCCGCCATCTTGCGGGCATTGGCGGCGATGCGCGCGGTGGCGGCGGCGTCGGTCATGACCTTGGCCATGGAATCGGCCAGGATGGAAGGCTGGGCCGGCGGCACCAGCCAGCCGGTCTCGCCGTCGAACACGATCTCGGGCACCCCACCGACCGCGCTCGCCACCACCGGCTTGCCGACGGCGAAGGCCTGGACGGCGACGCGCGGCTGCGCCTCGGTCAGGCTGGGAATCACCACCGCGTCGCCCATCTGCATCAGCTCCGACACGTCGTCGCGGTAGCCGGTGAACAGCACCCGCCCGCCAAGGCCCTTGGCCGTCACCTGGGCATGGAGGCCGGCTTCGTAATCGGCGCATTCGGCGGTGGCCGAGCCGACGATCACCAGGGTCGGCGCCAGCCCGTTGCGTCCCAGCAGCGCCAGCGCCTCGATCAGATGGTCCTGGCCCTTGTCGGGGCGGATCATGCCGACGCAGACCCAGACATAGGCCTCGGCGGGGATGGCCAGTTCGGCGCGCAGGCGGGCGCGGGTGGCGATGGGGTCGGGCAGTTGGAAGAAGCGCTCGTCGGCCCAGCCGCCGATGGAGACCGAACGTTTGGGGTCGGCCAGCCCGATCTCCATCAGATGTTGGCGGGTGCACTCGGCCACGGTGATGATGTGGTCGGCGCCCATGCGCCATTGCAGCCGGCGGATGGCGGTGGGCTTCAGCGGCTGGTTGACGTGGCGCGACCGCACCACCGCGCAGAGGTCCAGGCAGGCGGCGGCGGCCTTGGCGTCGCGGGTGACATGGCTGTCGATCACCTCGATCGACCGCTCGACCACCAGCATGCGCAAGGCCCGGATGGTGGCGGGGCGCCACGGCCGGTCGAAGTCGAAGGCGATGACCGGCAGGCCGGCCCCCTCGGCCCGCTTGAACGACTCGCCGTCGCCGGGCGAGGCCAGCCAGACCGCGTGACCATGGGCGTTCAGCCACCGCACCTGCTCGATGGTGCGATGCTCCATGCCGCCCCAATTGCGTCCGGGAATGGTGTGAAGGATGCGCAAACGGGACTCTCCTAGGTCAAAACGAAGCGGCGCCACCAGCCTTGCTGCGGCGGCGGCGGCGGCAGCACGACGGAGGTCAGGCCCTTCTCCGCCAACCCCTCCAGCAGCAGGCGCAGCAGGGTGGTGGTGACGGCGGGCTTGAACTCTCCGCCGGGGCGGTCGTTGATGGGCTGGTCATGCATCAGGATGATGCCGCCGGGCAGGCGGGGATCGGCCATCAGCCGCTCGACCTCGCGCCGGCATTCGGGTTCCACCTGCTCCGGGGCGGTGCAGCGGGTGGAGATCATGTGGTCCTCGGTGGAAGGCCCCCAGTGGACCACGGCGCAGCCGGGCTGCCAGCGGGCCAGGGTGCGGTGGACGCGGGCGTTGCGCCAGCCGCCGTTATAGGGCAGCCGCACCAGATAGGGATCGGGAGTGGGGCGGTGGCGGGCCAGCAGCGCCTCGCAGCGCTCCATGTCGTCCCGCAGCCGCTCCGGGCTTTCGCGGTCGAGGCGGACATGGTCCCAACCATGGGCGTAGACGGCATGGCCGCGCCGGACTGTTTCGGCCACCAGCTCGTCGGCGAGGATCGCGCGGCAGCCGCTCATGAAGAAGGTGGCCTTGGCGCCGAAGCGGTCCAGCAGGTCCAGCATGGCCGGCATGGTGTCGGGCATGGGGGCGTCGTCCACCGTGATCGCCACGGCGGCGGGATCGCTCAGATGCCGCATGGCCGGAAGCCAGTCGCCCAGGGACCAGGAAATTCTCAATGTGAGTTCCCTATTCGGCAGGCTGTGGACAGCCAGAACTTCCATCGTCATTCCCGCGGAAGCGGGAATCCATGTGTCCGGCAATCTCATACTGAGCGGTTCGCATCAACTCTCGATCCAACATAGACCCCCGCTTTCGCGGGGGTGACGAGACGAGAGGGCGGCAAGTCTCTCCACCTTCCGTTCGTGTTCCTCAAATGCCGGGCGCATCCTGCCACGCCCCCCGCTCCGCATCAATCCTCCGCCGCCTGGCGCAACACGGCGATGGTGAGCGCGGCGGTCCTGTCCCACGAGAAAGCGGCGGCACGCTCCAGCCCCTTGGCCGCCATGGCGCGCCACAGGTCGCGGTCGTCCAGCAGGCGGCCGATCTGGTGCGCCATGGCGGCATCGTCGCGGGGAGGCGCCAGCAGGGCGGCGCCGCCCACCACTTCCGGCATGGCGGCGGCGTCGGTGCAGACCACCGGAATGCCCGAGGCCATGGCTTCGACCAGGGGATTGCCGAAGGTTTCCACCAGCGACGGGAAGACGAAAATATCGGCCTCGCGATACAATTCGGCGATCCGCTGCGGTGGCTGGCCGCCCAGGAAGGTGACCGCGTCGGCGATGCCCAACTCGGCGCACAGCGCCCGCAGGCCGGCGGCATAGCCGGGGTCCAGCTCGCGGCCGGCGATCTGCAGGTGCAGGCCGGGATGGCCGGGCCGCAGCCGGGCCAGCGCCCGCAGCAGGGTCTCGAAATTCTTCTGCACATAAATGTCCGACACCGCCAGCAGGCGGCCGGGTATGCGCGGCCGGTCCTCGGCCGGAGGATGGAAGGCGCGTCCGACGCCGTGATAAACCACGCCGAGGCGGGAATCGTCGGCCAGGCCGAACGTCTTGAGGAAGGCGCGGCCGGCATGGGCCGACACCACCATGGCGCGGCGGCAGGTCTTGAAGCAGGCCCAGGTCAGCAGCTTGACCGCCAGCCAATAGGCCCGCTTGGACCAGCGCTCCTCCAAGGTGGTGACCTCGAAGGCGTTGCGCAGCAGGATCACCGAGCGGCCGCCGAGAACCGGGCCGTAATTGGCCGGCGAAAAGATCACCACCGCGCCGATCCGCCGCGCCAGCAGCGGCACCACCACCTGTTCCTGTACCAGCACGGTGGCCAGCTTGGACCAGACGGGAATCACATGCAGGGTCAGGCCGGCCTGGGCGCAGAGGGGGCCGACCATCTCCACCTGATCGGCCTGGACCACCACATGCAGCTCGAACGCGCGGCCCAGCAGCGGCAGCAGGTTGCGCAGATAGGTCACGCCGCCGCCGCTCTTGGAGTGGACGGCGTTGACCAGGACCTTGAGGGGAGCGGCCACGATCAAGCCACGCCACGCCGCAGGGTCGCCGGCCGGCCGAACTGCTTCAGATCACGGGCGCCGCCGCCTTCGGCCACCACCCGGGCGAGGCCGTCCTTATCCTCGGCGATCAGGCCGGAGGTGACCTCGATGCCGTAGGAGAACAGCCGCTCGGTCAAGGGGGCGCCCGGTCCCACCAGGGCGATGCGGGCGTGGCGGGTCATCGCCAGCAGGCGGGGCAGCGACCGGTTGGCCAGGGTGGCCGAGGTGATGATCACGGTTTCGGCGGCGGGCAGCAGGATCTCCGCCGCTTCCTCGGGATATTGTCCGGGGCCGGGGCGGCGGTCGATCACCTTGATGCCGGGCAGGCGCTCGGCGATGGCGGGGAACGCGCCGATCACCACGGTCTCGCCATCGGGACGGCCAAAGCTGTCGAGGCCGTTGCCGGACGCTGCCACCAGGTCGAAGCGGTTGTAATGGGCGTTGCAGGCGGCGATGCCCAGCGCCACGTCGAACGGATTGGCGGAGTTGACCAGCGCCGCCAGGTCCTTCAGCGAGCCGCCGGCGCGCTGCCCCGCCCGGGGGGCGGAGCCACAGCCGAAGGTGCCGCGTTCGGGAGTTTGGGCCAGTCCGATGCCGGTGGCGCATTCCACCATGGTCCAGTTGACGCCGATCACCACCCGCCGCACCTCGGTCTCGGCGACGCCCTGGGCGAGGTCGGCGTAAAGCCGCCGCGGTCCCCACCAGCGCCACAGGGCCTCCGGGGTCGGGGCCAGCAGGTCGGTGCGGCCGCCGGTGAAGGCGAGCCATTCCGCGATCAGCACGCCGGGCACGGCGGTGATGACCGGGATGCCGTCGGCCACCGCCGCCAGCATGTCCGAGGCCAGCCCTTGGCCCTCGCATTCCGACTTGGAGAATTTGTTGACGAACAGCAGGTCGACCCGCGTCTCGATGGCGCGGCGCACGGCGCCCGAGGCCTCGGCCAGCGCCTGGGTGTCGAGGATGCAGGACTTGGAGGCCTTGCCCAGGGCCTGACCGATGGACAGGCGGCGGCCGGTATCCAGCTCGGTCACCTGCATGTCGGTCTTGCGGCCGTCCGGGGCCCGCATCGTGTCCTGCAGCAGGCCGCCGATGGCGAAGCCGCGTCCCTGAAGCTGGCCGGCGAAGGTGGTGAGCAGATCTTCCGGCGGCTTCCCCGGCGCGTAGATCACGGCGCCGATGGCCGGGATGCCGGGATGGGGGAGAGCGGTCATGGCGGTCGGAATCCTTCGCGGGCTGCCTTGATCAAAGCCAATACTGTTTTTCGTCGGGCTCACTATATATCATCCTGACAAGCCCCCGCCGAGGGGTATGGAGGATGTGCCATGATCGATCCCTTTGGGCGCCGCATCACCTATCTGCGCGTGTCGGTGACCGACCGCTGCGACCTGCGTTGCGTCTATTGCATGGGCGAGGATATGCATTTCCTGCCCAAGGCCGACATTCTGTCGCTGGAGGAGCTGGAGCGCCTGTGCGCCGCCTTCGTCCGCCAGGGCGTGCGCAAGATCCGCCTGACCGGCGGCGAGCCGCTGGTGCGGCGCAACGTCATGAGCCTGGTGGATCGTCTGGGGCAGATGGTCAAGGCCGGCGACCTGGACGAGCTGACCCTGACCACCAATGCCACCCAATTGGCCAAATATGCCGAGGGTCTGGCCCAGGCGGGGGTGCGCCGCATCAACATCTCGCTGGACAGCCTCGACCCCGAGCGGTTCCAGACCATCACCCGCTGGGGCAAGCTGGATCAGGTGCTGGCCGGCATCATGGCCGCCAAGGCGGCCGGGCTGGCGGTGAAAATCAACACCGTGGCGCTCAAGGACGGCAACGAGGACGAGCACGACCGGCTGGTGGAATGGTGCGGCGAGCACGGTTTCGACCTGACCTTCATCGAGACCATGCCCATGGGCGAGATCCACGCCGACCGCACCGAGCAGTATCTGCCGCTGTCGCTGGTGCGCTCGCGCCTGGAGCAGCGCTGGACGCTCGCCGACATCGACTATCGCACCGGCGGCCCCGCCACCTATGTCCAGGTGGCCGAAACCGGCCGGCGGATCGGCTTCATCACCCCGCTGACCCATAATTTCTGCGAATCGTGCAACCGGGTGCGGGTGACCTGTACCGGCACCTTGTTCATGTGCCTGGGTCAGGAAGACGCCGCCGACCTGCGGGCGCCGCTGCGGGCCAGCGAGTCCGACCACCTGCTGGAGGCGGCCATCGCCGAGGCCATCAGCCGCAAGCCCAAGGGGCACGACTTCATCATCGACCGCAACGCCCATCCGGCGGTCAGCCGCCATATGAGCGTCACCGGCGGCTGAAAATCGGCATCAGAGGCCTCTCGCCACTCAACTGGCCGCCCCCATATCCGCCGGAGCGAACGCGACGACGAGGGGCGCTGGCAAGCGGAGCGGCGGGAGTTGCAGAAGATCCCGCGCGGGATCTTCCCCCGCCAGCTAAACTTGGTGAGGCTTTCGCGGCAAGGTATATACTCCGGGCAGCCCAAGCCGCCCCGAGGCATTCATGACCTTTTCCTCCATCGCTTTTGTCGGCGCCGAGACCGAGGCCGCCAAGGCGGCACTGGACCGGTTGACGAACCGCTACCCCCATGTGCCGCCCGAGGAAGCCGATCTCATCGTGGCGCTGGGCGGCGACGGGTTCATGCTGGAGATGCTGCACAGCTTCGTCGAGCGCAAGGTGCCGATCTACGGCATGAACCGGGGATCGGTCGGCTTCCTGATGAACACCTTCCGCGAACACGGGCTGATCGAGCGGCTGTCGCGCGCCCAGAAGGTGGTTCTGCATCCCCTGCGCATGCGGGCCCGCACCGGTGCCGGCGAGGTGGTGGAGGCCCTGGCCATGAACGAGGTGTCGCTGCTGCGCGAAACCCGTCAGGCGGCCAAGCTGCGCATTCGCATCGACGGCAAGATCCGGCTGGAGGAACTGATCTGCGACGGCATCCTGCTGTCGACCCCGGCCGGCAGCACCGCCTATAACCTGTCGGCCCACGGCCCCATCATTCCCCTGGGGGCCGGCGTCGCCGCCCTGACCCCCATCAGCCCCTTTCGGCCGCGGCGCTGGCGCGGCGCCTTGCTGCCCCATACCGCCACCGTTCTGTTCGAGATTCAGGAAGCGTCCAAGCGCCCGGTCAGCGCCGTGGCCGACTATACCGAAGTGCGCGACGTCTTCGAGGTCGAGGTGCGCGAGGATCGCTCCTGCGATGTGACCCTGCTGTTCGATCCCGAGCACAATCTGGAAGAGCGCATCACCGTCGAACAGTTCCTGCCATGAGGCGCGCCGGCAATTTCGGGGCGGCATGCCCCTCTCCCGCTTGCGGGAGAGGGAGGGGCCCGGCCGAAGGCTGGGAGGGTGAGGGCCTTTTCAGGCAGACGAGCCCTCACCCGGCTCGGCTTCGCCTCGCCACCCTCTCCCGCGAGCGGGCGAGGGTTTGTCCGTGACGCGAACCTATCGGCATTGGGCGCTGGGCCTCGGTCTCGGCGCGCTGGGCGGCGGGCTGTTCGCCACCTTGAACCTCCCCCTGCCCTGGATGCTGGGAGCGCTCAGCGCCACCATCTCCGCCTCGCTGTCGGGCTGGAGTCCCAAGGTGCCCCAGCACCTGCGCACCGCCATGATCGCGGTGCTGGGGCTGATGCTGGGCAGCGCCTTCGCTCCCGACCTGCTGGACCGCATCGGCCGCTGGGCCGGCAGCATGGCGGTGCTGCTCGCCGCCATGGTGGTCACCACGGCCCTGGTGGTGGTCTATCTGCGCCGGGTGGCGGGAATGGACACCGTCACCGCCTTCTTCGCCGGGGCGCCGGGCGGCATCAACGAAATGGTGCTGGCCGGAACCGAGTTGGGGGGCGACGAGCGCGGTATCGCCCTGTCCCACTCGCTTCGCATCCTGCTGATCGTCTTCACCGTGCCGTTCGGCTATCGCCTGATCGCCCATATCCACTCGGTCCCCATGGCCCAGAGCATGGGGCGGCTGATGGATCTCGGCCTCCGTGACGCTCTGGTGCTGGCCGGGTGCGCGGTGATCGGGGCGGCGCTGGCCCGGCTGGCCCGGCTGCCGGCCTGGCCCCTGACCGGCCCGATGATCGCCAGCGCCGGCCTGCACCTGGCCGGCCTCACCCTGTCCAGGCCGCCGGCCGAACTGGTGATCCTGGCCCAGGTGGTGATCGGGGCCAGCATCGGCTCGCGCTTCCGGGGCTTGCGCTGGGGCGAGGTGGCGATGATGGCGCGACCGGCGCTGGGTGCCACCGCCATCATGCTGGTGATCTCGGCCGGAGCCGCCGCCTTGCTGGCGCTGGGCTCGGGGCTGCCGTTTCCGGCCCTGTTGCTGGCCTTCGTGCCGGGCGGCATCGCCGAGATGTGTCTGGTGGCGCTGGCCTTGGGCCAGGATGTGGCCTTCGTCTCCACCCATCACGTGGTGCGGGTGGTTCTGGTGATCATGCTGGCGCCGCTGGCGTTCCGGCTGCTGGCGAGGAAGGGACGGCCGTCATGAAAATCATCGATTCGGATCGCATCGACGCCCTGGTCGCCGACGCCAAGACCGCGCCTCGGCGGCGGGTGCACCTCAACCTGCACGCCGACCCGGCCGAGCCGATTAACCGGCTGGTCATCGCGCTGGAGCCCGACACCTATGTGCGGCCGCACCGCCATTGCGACAAATTCGAGGTGTTCGTCCTGATCGCCGGGCGCTGCCGCCTGCTGACCTTCGACGACGTGGGGACGGTGGAGCGACAAGTGGAGATGGGCGAGGGCGCCGCCCGGGTCGCCGAGTTCCCACCCGGCTGCTGGCATAGCCTGGTGGTTCTGGACGCGGGAACCGTGGTGATGGAGATCAAGCCCGGTCCCTATGTCCCCACCGCCGGAGCGGACTTCGCCGCCTGGGCTCCCCCGGAAGGCGGCGACGAGGCGGCGGCGTGCCGCGACTGGCTGCGGACCGAAGCGGTTCCGGGCGCGCGGTGGCAGCCCCCGGCCTAATAGGCGTATTCGCGGAAGATCGGATCGACACTGCCCTGCCAGCGGCCGGCGAAGGCGTCGAGCATGTCCTCGGCGGCGGTTTTGCCGGACTGGGCGATCATCTCCAGCGTGTCGAGATAGAGGGTCTCGTCACGGCCGGAATCGTTGAGGCGGGCGCGCCGCTTCAGTCCGCCCTTGGCCAGGTCCAGCACCTCCAGCGCCAGCTCGCGCACCGAGCGTCCCCGAATGGAGGCCGACAGCGCCTGGGCCGGAACGTCGCGGCGCAAGCTCTCGCGCTCCTCGGCGGTCCAGTCCTTGACCAACTGCCAGGCGCCGTCCAGCGCCACGTCGTCGTAGAGCAAGCCGGTCCACAGCGCCGGCAGGGCGCAGAGGCGGCGCCATGGCCCGCCATCGGCGCCGCGCATTTCCAGGAACTTCTTCAGCCGCACCTCGGGGAAGGCGGTGGTCAGGTGATCCGCCCAGTCGCCCACGGTCGGCAGCTCGCCGGGCAGGGCCGGCAGCTTGCCGGCCAGGAAGTCGCGGAAGCTCTGGCCGGCGGCGTCGATGTATTTGCCGTCGCGATAGACGAAATACATGGGCACATCCAGCATCCAGTCCACGTAACGCTCGAACCCCATTCCGTCCTCGAAGGCGAAGGGCAAGGTGCCGGTGCGGTGCGGGTCGGTGTCGGTCCAGACGGCGGCGCGGGCCGACAGCAGGCCCGACGGCTTGCCGTCGATGAAGGGCGAACTGGCGAACAGGGCGGTAGCGACGGGCTGCAAGGCCAGCGACACCCGCAGCTTCTTGACCATGTCGGCTTCCGAGGCGAAGTCCAGGTTCACCTGCACGGTGCAGGTGCGCAGCATCATGTCGAGGCCCTTGCCGCCCACCAGCGGCATGTGGCGGCGCATGATGCCGTAGCGGCCCTTGGGCATCCACGGCGTGTCGGCGCGGCCCCATTTGGGCTGGAAACCGACCCCGAGGAAGGCGATGCCCAGCTTGCCGGCCACCTGCTTGACCTGATCCAGGTGGTGGGTGACCTCGCCGGCGGTCTGGTGGATGGTTTCCATCAATCCGCCGGACAATTCCAATTGGCCGCCGGGCTCCAGGCTGATGGCAGCGCCGTCGTGGTCCAGCAGGGCGATGACGTTGCCGCCCTCCAGCACCGGTTCCCAACCCAATGCCGCCAGCCCGTCCAGCATGGCCTTGACCCCGCGCTCGCCCTCATAGGGCAGCGGCCGGAGATCGTCCAGGGTATAGCCGAACTTCTCGTGCTCGGTGCCGATGCGCCAGGCGTCGCGCGGCTTGCAACCGGATTCCAGGGACTCGACCATCTGGCGCTTGCCGGTGATGGGCTCGTCGCTCGGCTTGGCGGGTGCGGACATGGGGAAAATTCCTGCTCTGGCGAAACGGGGGCAAGGATAGCGAGCCCGCGCTAGCAAACGACAGCGGTGGCGAGGGCGTCAAGCGCCGAATCGGCGGGCCGGCTCCCATATTCGTTGGCCGGGGACGCAATTAAGGTGTTGCGGAAAGGTCGGCTCTGCGCTTAGGTCACTCCCGGCCCTTACCCGTTTGTTCCGGTGTCCCATGATGAACGTCATTCGCGCGAAGCTTCACGGCATCCGCGTCACTAACGCCGATCTCAATTACCACGGCTCGATCACCCTCGATCCCGAGCAGTGCGAGATGGCGGGAATCTATCCCATGGAATTCGTCGAGATCTGGAACAAGAACTCGGCGGCCCGCATCTCGACCTATGTGATCTTCGGCGAATCGGGCTCGCGCTGCTGCGTGCTGAACGGCGCCGCCGCCCGCACCTGCCAGAAGGGCGACGAGTTGATCATCGCCGCCACCGAGACCATCAGCGGCCCGGAAAAGCTCTACGACATCAAGCCGCGCATCCTGACCTTCCTGCCGGACAACCACATCGACCAGGTGCTGTATTACGACGTGTTCCAGAGCGAGCGGCGGCCCTATGATTTCCGCATCGTCGATGCCGACAAGCATACGGTGGAAAGCTGCCACACCTGGCCCAACGTGGACATCACCCGCGTCCGTGACGGTCTCGCCGCCAAGGGCTGGAGCGAGGCCGAGATCGACGACTTCCTCGCGACGCATTTTTCCTTGTAGATTCGTCCCTCAATCGCCGGGCGGCGGAGCTCCGTCCGCCTTGGCTTTCGCGGGAACTGAGGTTTGTTACGATGAAACCTGCCATCGTCCTGTTGAGCGGCGGCCTCGATTCCGCCACCGTGCTGGCCATGGCCCAGGCCCAGGGCTTCACGCTCTCGGCGCTGACCTTCCGCTACGGCCAGCGCCATGCCGTCGAGATCGAAGCCGCGCGCCGGGTCGCCGCCGCCATGGGGGTGGCCGACCACCGCATCGCCGACATCGATCTGCGGGTGTTCGGCGGTTCGGCGCTGACCTCGGACATCGCGGTGCCCAAGGGCCGTGACGATGCCGAGATGGCGTCCGGCATCCCGGTCACCTATGTGCCGGCCCGCAACACCATCATGCTGTCCTTCGCGCTCGCCTTCGCCGAGGTGATCGGCGCCGCCGACATCTTCGTGGGCGTCAACGCGGTGGATTATTCTGGTTACCCCGACTGCCGGCCCGACTATATCGCCGCCTTCGAGGCCATGGCCAATCTCGCCACCAAGGCGGCGGTCGAGGGCCACAGGCTGACCATCCACACCCCGCTGATCCAGTTGACCAAGGCGGAGATCATCCGGCAGGGGCTGGCGCTGGGGGTGGACTATGCCATCACATCGACCTGTTACGACCCCGATCCGTCCGGGCTGGCCTGCGGCCAGTGCGATTCGTGTCACCTGCGGCTGAAGGGGTTCGCCGAGGCGGGGCTCAAGGATCCGGCGGGGTACGTTTAAGTGGGCGTATCCAGTAATGCCCCCCCTGTGCGAAGGGAATATTCACCGAAAACAAGTGTCTCGTCGCATCAGCAGGACTCCCGAATACGACAAGGCGCTCCGAAAAATTCGCTTTGCAGGGGAATCTCGGGGGTATAGTCTCCGCACTCGATGTTCCTCGAAATTGAGCGAGATCGCGCTCCATGGCCAAGTCTGCCAAACAATCGGAAATTCCGGCCAAGGCCCGCGTTGAGCTACTCAAACGGCAGCAATGGTTTGATCTGGCCTACAAACTCCCCGCAACCTGCATTAAATGGGGTATATTCGGGTGGATGGCGTATCGAGCTAGCCTTGCGATCTCCAGTTTGGCTGGAGAGACTACGAGTGTTGGTGTGCTGGTTAAGTTTTTTGGGGAAGGACGATTGCCCTGCGGCCTTGCCGCGATCCTCGGAGTCAGCGGTGTTGGGTACGGGCTTATGGAGCGACGAGAAAAACGGCGGAAGACTCGCCTACTTGCAGAACGGTCCAGAAATCTTGAGAGGATGAAGGATCCTGATCGGTCATCGAGCAATCTGCTTCCTGATGGCCAAACGAACCCCGAAGATACATTTTAGAGAGGAGGTTACCATGGATGTCGCATTCAGCTGGCTGCTGTTGCTTGCCTTGGCACTCTTCATTTATGGCCCATGGCAAACGTTCTGGGAGGATTGGGGGCGCCAGCGCCTTTTTGAAATCCGAGACAATCTTTTTGACCTCGCCGCAGATGGGCTTATTAAGTTTGATGACGAAGAATACAAGACGATTCGAAACTCATATAATTCAGCCATCCGATTCATGCATGAATTAACTTGGCCTCGCCTACTGTACCTTGCCGCCGTTCATAGAATAAATGGGGCATCACCCAGGATCAGCGATATTGAGGCAGCAATATCAAATATGCCTGAATCGTATATTAAAGAAAATCTCAAGTCTGGCATGGAGGCGGCCGGAAGAATTATGTTCATTGTCATTGTCGGGCGGTCGCCAATACTATTGTCTATGGCGGCAATTGTATACATTATTGCAACAGCGCTGGATGCCGTGCTGAACTTCGGACTGAAGGCTCTTGAAGAGGCTGCTTTTTTGTGCAGTTTCCAGATCGTGCAGCGGGATGCCGAAATGGCTCGGCCAATGATCGTCTCTACTGCTGTATCACGATAATCGTGACTTTTCTGAGGCGTTTGGCGGGTCGCTACCTCCCCATCTTCTCCAGCCACGCCTGAAGCATCAGGGCGTGCCAGATTTCGGTCTGCCAGTTCTTGGCGCCGCTGCGGTGCTCGCTCCAGCAGCGGGCCACCAGCGCGGCGTCGAGCAGACCCTGGCGGCGCAGGCGGTCCTCGGACAGCAGGTCGTCGGCCCAGTCCCGTAGGCGGCCGGTCAGCCAGCGGCGCAGCGGCACTTCGAATCCCATCTTGGGACGGTCCACCAGGGCGCGCGGCACATGGCGATAAAGTACTCGCCGCAGCACCGCCTTGCCGGTGGCGCCCTCGATCTTCAAGCGCGTGGGCAGGCTCCAGGCGAATTCGGCGATGGCGGGATCGAGGAAGGGCAGGCGCGCTTCCAGCGAGGCGGCCATGGTGGCGCGGTCGGTCTTGACGCACAGATCGTCGGGGAGATAGGCCTCGGCATCCAGCAGCATGGTGGCCAGGGCGGCATCGCGCACCGGCGGCGTCGGACCGCTGAACCGGCTGGCGGCGGGTCGGGCGCCCGGCACCGGGGCGGGCATGCCGCGCCAGCGGGAATAATGCAGCCCCAGCAGTTCGGCCAGACTGGCGGCGCCGAGATGCTCGGCGGTCCGGCCCAGGCGATAGCCGGGATGGCTGCGGCGTTTGCGGAGCTTGGCGGCCATATCGGCCAGCATCTCCGCCGGTCCGGCCAGCAGCCGCGCGGCTCCCGCTCCGACGGCGCGCAAGCCGGCGGGGAACCCCGCCAGCGCCGCCCAGTCCCTGGGGATGGAGCGGTAGATGCCATAGCCGCCGAACAATTCGTCGGCGCCGTCGCCCGACAGCGCCACCGTGACGGAACGCCGGGTGACCTGGGCCAGCAGGGCGGTGGGCAGGGCGGCGCTGTCGGCGAAGGGCTCGTCATAGAGGACGGGCAGCCGGGGCACCAGCTCCAGCGCCTCGGCATCGGAGATGCGGACCTCGGTGTGAACGGTGCCGAGATGGTCGGCGACGGCCCGCGCATGGGGGCTTTCGTCCAGCGACGACTGGTCGAAGCCGATGGTGAAGCTGTGCACCGGCGCCGCCGACAGTTGGCGCATCAGGGCGGCGGTGAGCGACGAATCCACTCCCCCGGACAGGAACAGCCCCACCGGCACATCCGCCTGCATGCGCAAGGCCACCGAGGCGCGCAGCAACTGTTCCAGCCGGTCGGCCGCCTCCTCCGCATCGCCCTGGAAGCTGTTCTCCACCGCGGCGGCGCGCCCGCGGGCCGACCAGTAGGGCGACAGCCACCGCCGCCCGTCCTTCACCGTCAGCAAGGTGCCGGGCTCCAGCTTGCGGGCCAGGGCGTGGATGGTGTGCGGCGCCGGAATCCAGCCCAGCCGCATATACAGCGCCATGGCGTCGTGGTCGAGGCTGCCATCCCAGGCGGGATGGGCGGCCAGCGCCTTCAACTCGGAGCCGAACAGCAAGGTTCCGCCCATCTCGGCCCAATACAGCGGCTTCTCGCCGAAGCGGTCGCGCCCGAGGGTGAGGCTGCGCTCAGCCCGGTCCCACAGGGCGAAGGCGAACATGCCGTCGAACGCCGCCACCGCCTTTTCCACCCCCCAGGCCGAGACCGCTTCCAGCAGGATCTCGGTATCGGAATGGCCGCGCCACCGAATGGCGGGGGTGGACGCGGACGGGGGAAGCAGCCGGGTCTTGATGGCGGCGTGGTTGTAGATCTCGCCGTTGAAGCTGATCACATAGCGGCCGTCATGGGAGACCATGGGCTGATGGCCCTGGGGGCTGAGATCGAGAATGGCCAGCCGGCGGAAGCCCAGGGCGATGCCGGCCGCGTCGTCGGTCCAGATTCCGTCGTCGTCGGGGCCGCGATGCACCAGGGTCGCCGCCATGGCGCGGACCACCGCCGCCCGGTCGGGGGTGGAATGCTTAAGATCGAGAAAGCCGGCGAAGCCGCACATGGCTGGGCAATGTCCAGATGGAAGTCGAGCAGGAAGGTAGCGGCGAGGTCCTCCTCCCGCTAGTCCTTTCGCAGCGCCACCACCAGACCGGGGACATCGGCTCCCGCCTCTTGGCGGGTGACGGCGGGCTCGGCCAGCGCCACCTGGAAGCCGGCGGCTTCGGCCAGGGCACGCACATAGTCCGGGGCATGGGCGTAGCGGTTCTTCGACCCCAGGACATAGGACGAGCAATCCTCGGCCCGCTCCACCGTGAAGGCGAAGACGCCGCCGGGGCGCAGCGCGGCATGGGCGGCGGACAGCACCGGGCCGAGGTCGCCGAAATAGACCAGCACGTCGGCCGCCGCCACCAGATCGTAGCGCTCCGGCCGGCGGGTCAGCGCCGCCCCCAGCTCCCCCACCGCCAGATCGTCGTAAAGGCCGCGCTGGCGCGCCTTGTCGACCATGGACGGCGACAGGTCGACGCCATCCAGCCGAGCCGCCAGCGGCCGCAGCACCGGCGCCGCCAGACCGGTGCCACAGCCGGCATCCAGCACGTCCAGATCCCGCTTTCGCTCCAGGGTGCGCGACAGGGCGTCGGCCAGCAAGGCGGGGGCGCGGTAGCCCAGCTTGTCCACCAGGGCGGCGTCGAATTTTTCGGCGTAGTCGTCGAACAGTTGGCGGACATAGGCGTTGGGCGCCTGATCCGGCATGGGCGCGGCGCCGACCTGGGCCAGCCCGAGGGTGGCGCCGTGGCGGTCGTCGGGGTCCAACTCCAGGCAGCGGCGATAATGGTTGGCGGCGCGGGCGTTGTCGCCCAGGTCGCGGCGGATTTCGGCCAGACACCAGTGGGCCTCGACCGAGGCCGGGTCGGCCGCCACCGCCCGCTCGAAGGCGGCCGCCGCCCCTTCCGGCATGCCCTGGAGCTTGCGGACCAGCCCCAGCTCAAGCCAGCCGGCGGGATCGTGCGACGCGATCTTGGTGGCGCGTTCGGCCTGGATGCGGGCGTCGTCCAGCCGGCCGAGATCGCGCAGCGCTCCGGCGAGGTTGGCGCGGCTGCCGGCATGGTCGCGGCGCAGCTCCACCGCGCCGCCGAGGATGGCGACGGCGCGTTCGGACTGCCCCAAGGCGCGCAGAACCAAGCCGTAATTGTGCAGGGCCACCGCCCGGTCCGGCCGCAGCTCCAGCGCCTGCTCCAGGCAACGGGCGGCCTCCTCGTTGCAGCCGCGCTGGTGCAGCAATCCGCCCAGCGTGCATAACGCCTCGGCATGGCGAGGATTGGCGGCGATGGCGTGCCGGCAGTGGGTGATGGCCTCGTCGATCTTGCCGGTGCGGCCCAGCAGGTCGCCCAGCCGGGCGTGGGCCTCTGCATGGGCCGGCTCGGCGGCCAGGATGGCGCGATACTGCAAGATGGCGGTGTTGAGGCTGTCCTGGGCTTCCAGCGCCCGGCCCAGCGCCAGCCGGGGCACCGTCTGGGTCGGATCGGCGGTGACGGCGCGCGACAGATGCTCGGCCGCCTTGCGGGCCTGGCCCTGTTGCAGGGCGATCAGGCCCAACAGGTAATGGGCGCCGCCGAAGCCGGGATTGGAATCGGCGATCTTGCGGGCGAGCCGGCGCGCCTCGGCCGCGTTGCCGTCTTCCCAGGTCCGCATGGCATGGGAGAAGGCCTCGGCGATATTGACGGCGAATTGCTTGGCCATGATTGTCCGGTCAGCCCCGACATAGAAACGTGTCCAGTCGAACGCCTCAAGGTTGAATAGATCTTATTTGGCCATGAGCAAAGTGTTCTGTCCATATGCCAGGACGCATGACAGGCGAAGCATTTTCGGCGACACTGCCCCCCATGAAGCAGTCCGGCCCCACCATTCGCACCATTCCCGACGGCGACGACCGCGAACGGCTGGTCTGCGGCGACTGCGGCTTCGTTCTCTACGATAATCCCAAGGTCATCGTCGGGGCCGTCTGCACCTGGCAAGACCGCTATCTGCTGGTGCGCCGCGCCATCGAGCCCCGCCTGGGATTCTGGACCATGCCCATCGGCTACATGGAACTGGGCGAGACCACCGAGCAGGGGGCGCTGCGCGAGGTATGGGAAGAGGCCTGCGCCAGGGCCGCGATCTCCGGCCTGCTGTCGGTCTTTTCCATTCCCGAAATCAGCCAGGTCCACATGATCTACCGGGCCGAGATGCTGTCGGACGACTTCGCGCCGGGGACGGAAAGCTTGGAGGCGGGGCTGTTCACCTGGGACGAGATTCCCTGGGACCACTTGGCCTATCCCAATGTCCGCTGGTCGTTGGAATACGAGCGCGAGGTCAAGGGCTGCGCGCACTTCCCGCCGCGCGGCCGGCCGGAACGGTGATGTGTCACACCATATTTCGCTGATCGTAACCGATCAGCGACGCCCTCATGCGCCGGGCGGGCCACCTCCGTGGCCCTTGGCTCCCGCGCCACGGGGCGCGCGGCCGCAGTCGCGGCCGACCACGTCCCGGTGAGTCACCCTCATCGATACGTGGTATCAGACGGCTTGCTGGGCCATGGCCAGCAGGCTGACGAAGAGCGGGCCGAACACCTTTTCCGGTTCGCTGCCCCAGCGCTCCATGAAGACCGCCTTGCGCTCCGGCGTGAAGGTCTCCAGGCGGAATTCGGAGAACAGCGCCTGGAACATGCGGACCATGTGGGCTTCGCTGAATTCGCGCGTCACCTTGTCCTCTGCCTTCTTGGGGATGAAGGCGTTGGACGAGGTCGAGATCGAGGACGGGCTGGAATTCATGATGATCAGGAACCAGTCCTTGCGCGGCTCGAACCGGCGGAAGCTGCGGGCCATGGCCACCGCGATCTGCTCGAAGATCTGCATGACGTCGAAGTCGCGGTAGAAATCGTCCCACGCCACCATTCCCTCGGGGGTGCGGTGGCGCTCGGCCGCTTCGTTGGCGCGGGTGCGCAATCCGTCGAAGGGTTCGTCGCCGACGATCATCCGCACCGCGGCGAAGAATTGGGACAGATGCTTGCGTTCAAGGCCGGCGGCGCGGTCGTCGAGCAAGGCGGCGAAGGGTTGGGTGATGATGCGGCCGATGAAGTCGGTGCGCTGCTGCTCGATCCGCCGCAGCGCGAAGGCCGAGTCGCAGCCGGCCTCCCAGTTGGCGTAATACTCCGACAACGGGCCACGCGCCGACAGCACCGCACTGGCGACGCGCCGCACCACGTCCATGGTCACCGCGCCGTCGGTGGCGGATTCGTCCAGCAGGTCGATCAGGGCGCGAATGGCGATGCCGGCGACGCCACGGCATCGCTTGCCGCCGGGCTCCCGCATGAGCATGGCGGCATCCGGCTCGATCACCGGCGCGGATTCCTGCGCCCCCATCTGGATCTGCCTCTGCTGCATCGGTCAGTTAAACACCCTGCGATTGGGGAGAAAAATAGTATCACGAACCATAATGATTAATGAAGGCTGTCTATATGGGCATGACCTTTGTCTAAGTAATGGCGGGGTAATATTTTTTGCTGCACCGCAAAATTAGTTATCGCTAGCATAATAGGCATGGTTCCGACCCAAATTGTTCCAACCTCTCCGGGAGGGAAGGGCACTACCGGGAACCGGTGGGATGCACTACCTTCAAAGGGAGAAGCTGCAAACGAGTCATGTCATGGACGATGCCGACGCCATCACCGGTCCCGCCGACCCCGAGCGACTGGAGGCCTTGCGCGCCGAATTGCGCCGCCGTTCGCTGTCGGGCTTCGTGGTGCCGCGCAGCGACGAGCATCAGGGCGAGTATGTTCCACCCAGCGCCCAGCGTCTGGCCTGGCTGACCGGCTTCACCGGCTCGGCCGGGACGGCGGTGGTGCTGCTGGATCGGGCCGCCATCTTCGTCGATGGCCGCTACACGATTCAGGTCCGCGCCGAGGTGGATTGCGGACTCTTCCTGCCGCTGCATCTGGTGGACCAGCCGCCGGCCCGCTGGGTCGGCGAGGTGCTGAACCGGGGCGAGCGGCTGGGCTTCGATCCGTGGCTGCACACCTCCGACCAGGTGGAGACGCTGCGCGCCGCCTGCGAACGCTGCGGCGCCGAACTGGTGGCCTGTCCCGACAATCCGCTGGACGCGGTCTGGACCGGCCGGCCGCCGCCGCCATTGGCGCCGGTGTCAAGCCATGCCGACGCCCTGGCCGGGCGCTCCGCCGCCCAGAAGCGGGCGGATGTCGCCGGGGCGCTGGCCACCGACCGGCTTGACGCGGCGGTGCTGACCGCGCCGGACTCCATCGCCTGGTTGCTGAACATCCGTGGCGGCGACGTGGCCTATACGCCGCTGCCGCTGTCCTTCGCCATCCTGCATGACGATGGCGGGGTCGAGTTGTTCATGGACGCGCGCAAGCTGACACCGGCGGTGATCGACCATCTCGGCCCCCAGATCCGTCTCGCCGAGCCCTCGGCGTTCGAGGCGGCCCTGGCGCGGCTGGGGGGCAAGCGGGTGCGGATCGATAGCGCCACCGCCCCCAGCCATGTGGCGGAGCGGCTGAAGGAGGCCGGGGCGCGGCTGGATCGCGGCGCCGACCCCTGTCTGCTGCCCCGGGCCTGCAAGAACCCGGTGGAACTGGCGGGAAGCCGGGCGGCCCATCGCCGCGACGCCGTGGCCATGGTCCGCTTCCTGGCCTGGCTGGCGCGGGAAGCGCCCGGCGGGCGGATCGACGAACTGGCAGCCGCCGAAAAGCTGGAGGGTTTCCGCAGCGAGGGCGAGAATTTCCGCGGCCTGTCCTTTCCCACCATTTCGGGGGCGGGCGCCAACGGCGCCATCGTCCATTACCGCTCCACTCCGGCGACCAACCATGCCTTGACGGCGGGACAGCTGTATCTGGTGGATTCGGGGGCGCAGTATCTCGACGGCACCACCGACATCACCCGCACCGTCGCCATCGGTCCGGCGGGAGCGGAGGAGCGCCACCGCTTCACCCTGGTGCTGAAGGGCCATATCGCCCTGGCCATGGCGGTGTTTCCGACCGGAACCACCGGCAGCCAGCTCGACGTCCTGGCCCGGCGCGCCCTGTGGGCGGAGGGTCTGGACTACGACCACGGCACCGGCCACGGGGTCGGCAGCTACCTGTCGGTGCACGAGGGGCCGCACCGCATCTCCAAGCTGGGCAATTCCACCGCGCTGCGGCCGGGAATGATCGTGTCCGACGAACCCGGCTACTACAAGGCCGGCGCCTACGGCATCCGCATCGAGAACCTGATCTGCGTCACCGAGGCCCCGGCTCCGGCGGCGGCCGAGCGTCCGTTGCTGGGCTTCGAGACCCTGACCCTGGTTCCCATCGACCGGGCCCTGATCGAGCCCGACCGGTTGAGCGGCGAGGAGTTGGCATGGCTGAACGCCTACCACGCCCGCATCCGCGCCGAGATCGGCCCGCTGATCGACGGCGAGACGCGGGCATGGCTGGACGAGGCGACGCGGGCCTTATGTTAAAAAAAACGCCCTGAGGCTGGATGGTGGCTATACCACCACATTATACTGCCATGGGATTGTGGCAAAAAAGCGGACTATTGACGGTCACTGCCGTGCTGCCGCCTTGATTGGAAGGATGATGCAAATAATCGCATTAATTGCGAATTTGACATTGTGCCAGAGGGATTCCCTCTTCCTTGCCATTTTGAACTTATTTTTTCGAGCGATATCAAGGTACTCCGCAAATAGCAGTGCGATAAATTTTGTGAAATCAAATATCCCCGCCGTGGGGTGTTGCGGCATCAGTTTGGCGTACGAAAATTTCTTGTCCCAGGCGTGAGCTGATATCCGATAAGAAATTAAAGACTCAAAGCAGATATTGCCTTCGGTGCATTCGTTACGGTGATGACAGTTACGGCAGCGCGAATCTTGTTTTATACTTCTGCGTGACATTGCACGCAGCACGGCACAGTAGTTGACTACCTCACTGGATCTTCCTGGGGATCGGTATGGCTGCGCCACGCAAACAGCAGCCCAGAAGACGAATCGATTAAAAAGCGGGTCAGTGGAGTCGCCATGCACACGAACAAGATCGTCAACTTTCTGAGCTGCAATCGCATCAATATTAACGAATGGAGACGGGTGAAGGTCCTTGCTCGCTACCATCACGAGACGCAAGTCTCGTAACTCGGCCTGTATATTTTTCATCAACGAATCCGCCGGTCCTGAAGCTTAAGTCACGTCCCCAGGTTTGAATAAACTGGAACAAAGATGCTGAACTGCCTCTCGCGTGTTCTCGGTTTGCATGACACGGGAGCGAACTTTTGACTCGGCGGAATTAATGGCCGCATCCATGCTATGGGCTGTCGAGAGGGGGGGCTGAACGGCATGGCGATACCTCATCGCCTGAGGACTGACATCGCCATCAACGGTAATCGCCCCGCCATGCACTCTGGTGCCCACTTTGTACATAACTCAACCTTTTATAAGCAGCATGCGCGACGAATTTCCCGTACAGGTGACCGCGCGCCTAAATAGCTTTCATTGGTTGTAAACCTTTCCTGGCGCTGTTGCAAGCCGGCCCTTGAATGGAGCAAACACCAAACAATGAAGCCCAGCCTACGGCAGTTCGACACTGAAGCGGGCGCCGCCTTCGGGGCGGTTCTCCGCGCGCAGGGTTCCGCCATGGGCGTCGATGATCTGCTTGGAGATGGACAGGCCCAGGCCGGAATGGGTGCCGAACTTCTCGCCCTGCGGCCGCTCCGAGTAAAACCGTTCGAAGATGGCCTCCAGCTTGTTGGACGGAATGCCGGGACCGTCGTCCTCGACCGCGATGCGGACATCGCCGTTGTCGGCGCGGCCGGCCCACAGGGTGATGGCGCCACCGGGAGGGCTGAACGAGATGGCGTTGGCGATGAGATTGCGCAGAACCTGAACCAGCCGGGATTCCAGCCCCTGGACCACCAGTGGATCGCCGGCCGGCCGCTCCAGGGTGAAGACCACGTTCTGGGCGGCGGTGGTGGCGCGATAGACCTCGACCAGGGCGTCCAGCAGGGCGGCCAGGGCCACCGGCTCGGTCTCGATGCGCGACATCTCGGCATCCACCCGTGACGCGTCGGAGATGTCGCTGATCAGGCGGTTGAGCCGCCCCACGTCGTCGAGGATGATGGCCATCAGTTTGCGCTGCTGATCGGGATTGTCGATATGCGCCGCCGTCTCCACCGCCGAGCGCAAGCTGGTCAGCGGATTCTTGATCTCGTGCGCCACGTCGGCGGCGAAGGCCTCGATGGCGTCCATGCGCCGCCACAGCGCTTCGGTCATTTCCTTCAGCGCCAGCGACAATTCGCCGATCTCGTCCTTGCGCGCCGACATGTCGGGAATGGAATGGGCGCGGCCGTGACCGTGGCGGACCCGCTCGGCCGCCAGGGCCAGCCGGCGGATCGGCCGGGCGATGGTGCCGGCCATGTACAGCGACAGGCCGAAGGTGATGGCCAGGGAAAAGGCGAAGGCCTCCAGGATGGCGACGCGGACCTGGAACAGCGAGCGCGCCACGTTGGTGCCGTCGGCGGTGATCAGCAGGGCGCCGACCACCTGCTTGTAGTGTTGCACCGGCACCGCCACCGACAGAACCAGGGCGCCGCCCTTGCGCACCCGGACCGCCCAGCCCATCCGGCCGGCCATGGCGCTCATCACCTCGGCATAATTGTCGGCACGGGGATGGGCGGGGTCCACATACAGCGGCAATGATTCGTCGGAGGGAATCCAACGGGTGGCGTGTTCCCACACCAGCCGCAGCCGGTCGGTCCAGTGGGGGATGCGCGGCGCCGGCAGTTCCTCGATATGAACCATGCCGGTGGCGCCGTGGCGGTTGCGCGAATCGGCCGCCAGCTCGCCCACCGAGCCGAACAGCCGGGCGCGCAGCTTGGCCGGCTCGGCCAGTCGGCGGACCATCTGCTGCGCCATGTCGTGATTGATTTCGTGGAAGCCGTGCTCTTCCTCGATCACCGCGCTTTCGCCGATGGCCGCCGCCATCATCTCGGCCTGGGTGCCCAGGCCCTCCAGTTCGGTGCGGATCAGCCCCTGCTTGTAGTGGTCGAGATAGAGCAACCCCAACACCAGCACGATCGGCGCCAGCAGATTGACCGTCAGGATGCGCCGGGTCAGCGGCGAGGCCAGGGGCCGCCAGCGCGGCAGCTTGCGCTTGACCACCGGAGAGACTGCCTCGTCCTTACTCATCGGCGTAGCGATACCCCACCCCGTAGAGGGTTTCGATATGGCTGAAATCCTCGTCCGCGTCGCGGAACTTCTTGCGCAGGCGCTTGATGTGGCTGTCGATGGTGCGGTCGTCCACATAGATGGACTCGCCATAGGCGGCGTCGATCAGCTGGTCGCGGTTCTTCACATGGCCGGGGCGCTGGGCCAGCGCCTTGAGCAGCAGGAACTCGGTGACCGTCAGGTCCACCTTGGCGTCCTTCCAGGTGCAGATATGCCGCCCCGGATCCAGCACCAGCTGGCCGCGCACCATGACGTCGCCGCCCTCGGTCGCGGGGCCGCCGGCATTGATCTCCAACCGGCGGATCAGGGCGCGGATGCGCTCGATCAGCAGCTTTTGCGAAAACGGTTTCTTGATGTAGTCGTCGGCGCCCATGCGCAGGCCCAGAAGTTCGTCGATCTCGTCGTCCTTGGAGGTCAGGAAGATCACCGGGATGGCCGATTGCTTGCGCAGGCGTTGCAGCAACTCCATGCCGTCCATGCGCGGCATCTTGATGTCGAGCACGGCGATGTCGGCGGGATGGCTGGTCAGTCCGCGCAACGCCTCGGCCCCGTCGGCATAGGTGCGGACCTTGAAGCCCTCGGCTTCCAGCGCCATGGACACCGAGGTCAGGATGTTGCGGTCGTCATCGACCAACGCGATGGTGTGGGACACGAAAGAGCCTCCTGTACCGTATTTCCCCCTCTCCCCCGGCGCGGAGGAGAGGGGTAAGGTAACACCTCGCGAATGGTTTGCATCCCAATCGTGGCGAAATTATAGTGGCCGGCGATGGTTCCCGTGGCCGCAGGGCCCCGGGTGAAAAGGGAACGTGGTGAGGCGCCCGAAAAGGGGCCGATTCCACGGCTGCCCCCGCAACTGTAAGCGGAGAGGGTCCGGCCCCAGAGACGCCACTGGCCGCGAAGCGGCTGGGAAGGCTATGCCGGACCTCATGACCCGCGAGTCAGGAGACCTGCCATCACGAGAGTCGTTGCGAGCCTGTTCGGCCGGGGTGTGCTGGTGGGTTTTGGATGTCCGTTTCGCAACGACACGTCTCTCGACCAACGGAGTCTGTCGTCGAAATGCATATCATGGAAGGCTTCCTCCCGGCCGGGCATGCCCTGGCTTGGACCCTCGTCTCCGCCCCCTTCGTGGTGGTGGGGGCTCGCCGCCTTCGGCGCGTCGTCGCCGAGCGCCCCGAGGCCCGCCTGCAACTGGCCGCCGCCGGCGGCTTCACCTTCGTCCTGTCGGCCTTGAAGCTGCCCAGCGTCACCGGATCGTGTTCCCACCCCACCGGCACCAGCCTGGGCGCCATGATGTTCGGCCCGCCGGTGATGGCGGTGATGGGCACCATGGTGCTGCTGTTCCAGGCCCTGCTGCTGGCCCATGGCGGGTTGACCACGCTGGGCGCCAACGTGTTCTCCATGGCCGTCGCCGGCCCCTGGGTGGCCTGGGCGGTGTGGCGGGCCGCGGACAGGCTGGGGCTGCCCATGGCGGTCGGTATTTTCCTGTCGGCGCTGCTGGGCGACCTCGCCACCTATGGCGTGACCTCGGCGCAACTGGCCCTGGCCTTCCCCGACGCGGTGTCGGGCTTCGGCGGCGCCTTCGTCAAATTCGCCGGCATCTTCGCCGTGACCCAGGCGCCGCTGGCGGTGGCCGAGGGTTTGGTGACCGTGGTGGTGATGAACGCCCTGGCGGCGCGCGGCCAGCACCCCATGGTGGGAGTCAAGGCATGACCGCCCGCACCAACGTCCTGCTGCTGGGTCTGGCGGCGCTGATCGTCGCGGCGCCGCTGGTCCTCAATCCCTCCGCTCCGTTCGGCGGCACCGACGACGCCGCCAGCGAACTGGTCGCCGCGTCCCATCCCGATTACCGGCGCTGGACCACGCCGCTGTGGGAGCCGCCGGGCAAGGAGGTGGAAAGCCTGCTGTTCGCGCTGCAAGCCGCCATCGGCGCCGGCGTGCTGGGCTATGTCATCGGCCGCCGCAGCAAGTGAGCGCGCCTCTCACGTCATCGTCATGGCCGGGCTTGACCCGGCCATCCACGCGTCCGCCGCACGGCCGGACGGCACCATGGACCCCCGGATCAAGTCCGGGGGTGACGATTCTTGAAATACACCCGCCATGACCCTCGCCATCGACCGTCTCGCCCAGGCCAGCCCGTGGCGAACGCGGGCGCTGGGCGAGAAGGCGGCGCTGGCCCTCGGCCTGCTGGTCCTGGCCCTGGTCCTGCCGCCCTGGCCGGGGGCGGCGCTGGTGCTGGCCGTCGCCTGGGGCACGGCGCTGATCGGCGCCCGCATCGGGCTGGCCGACTGGCTGCGATTGAACGCGGCGCCGCTGGGTTTCGTGCTGACCGGTGCCGCCACCCTGGCGGTGGAGCTGGGGCCGGACGGGCTGGGGCTGGCCGCCGATCACGGCATCCGGGCGCTGGCGGTGGTGTTGCGGGCCTCGGCGGCGACGTCCTGCCTGCTGCTGCTGGCGGTCACCACCCCCACTCCCGATCTGATCCAGGGCTTGCGGCGGCTGGGCCTGCCGGCCGAAATCGCCGAGGTGGCGTTGCTGACCTGGCGCTTCCTGTTCCTGCTGCTGGACGCCGCCGCCGCCATCCGGGGGGCCCAGGAGTCGCGACTGGGCTGGAGCAACTGGCGGCGAGGCCTGCATTCGCTGGGCCTGCTGATCGCCCTGCTGTTGCCGCGCGCCATGGATAGCGCCCGGCGGCTGGAGATCGGACTGGCGGCGCGCAGTTTCGACGGGACCTTGCGCATGCTGTCGCCAGCGCGGCCGGTCTCGGCGGTCTGGCTGGGTCTGGTGGCGACCGCCGAGGCCGCTTTGGCGGGAGTCTCCCTGTGGTTGAGTTGATTTTAGAGGCGCAGAATATCTCCTACGCCTATCCCGGCGGCATCATGGCGCTGGACGGATTGTCGCTGGGGATCGGGCGCGGCCGCAAGCTGGCGGTGCTGGGACCCAACGGCGCCGGCAAGAGCACCTTGCTGCTGCATCTCAACGGCACCCTGACGCCGCAGGCCGGACGGGTGCTGCTGGGGGGAGAGGCGGGGCTCTATTCTCGCGCCGGGCTGGCCCGCTGGCGCCGCCGGGTGGGGTTGGTGCTGCAAGACCCCGACGACCAGCTGTTCGCCGCCACGGTGGCCGAGGACGTGTCGTTCGGACCGCTCAATCTCGGCCTCGACGAGACCGAGACCACGGCGCGGGTGGCCGAGGCGCTGGCGGCGCTGGGTATCGCCGATCTGGCCGAGCGCGCCACCCATATGCTGTCGTTCGGCCAGAAGAAGCGGGTGGCTATCGCCGGCGCCCTAGCCATGCGGCCAGAGGTGCTGCTGCTGGACGAGCCGCTGGCCGGCCTCGACCATCAAGGCGGCAAGCGTTTGCTCGACGCCCTGGGCCGGCTGTCGGATGCCGGAACTACCCTGGTCTTCACCACCCACGACGTGGATCTGGCCTGGGCCTTCGCCGACGAGGTGGCGCTGTTCAGCGGCGGCCGGGTGGGACGGTTCGGCCCCGCCGCCGAGGTGCTGGCCGACCGAGATGCGCTGGCAGCAGCGGGGCTGGAGCCGCCGCTGTTGCTGGAGCTGGGATTCCGCACGAGGGAAGAGGCACTGGTCGGGCGGCGTTAACGCGACTTCGCGGGAATGCGGATGCCGGTCAGGGCATAATAGGTGTCGAGGGTCATTCCCCCCGGCGGCGGCAGCCGGCCCTTGAGCGTGATCTCGTCGGCGCAGCGCTTGCGCAGCACCACTTCGATGGCGCATTCGCCGACCGGGGTCAGGGTCTGGTCCATGGCCGGTAGGCCGTAGCGGTGGCTGGCGTCGAGCAGTTCCAGCTTCACCGGCTGAACCACGTTGCCCAGCGCCTTGATCAGGTCGACCACATTGACCGACTTGGCGTTCCACGAGCTTTCCTTGTAGAGGGTGAAGCTCCATTTGTGGTCGGGGTTCACCCGCGACGGAAAGGTGCCCATCTCGTAGAGATCCTCGTCGGGCAGCAGCATGACCAGATAGCCGCCGGGCTTGAGCACCCGGAACCAGTTTTCCAGCGCCACCTGGGGATCGGCCAGATGTTCGAGGCAATGGCTGGAATGGACGAAATCGAAGGTCTCGTCCGCGACGCCGGCCAGGAATTGCGCGTCGCCATCCGACACGTCCCAGGCCTTGACCGTCTTCATCAGGGGGAACAGCTCGGCGTAGAGCGAGATGGGGTCGGTGCCGCATCCCACGTCGATGCCCTCGCCCACGAAGAAGCGGGAGACGAAGCGGCTGTCGTGCAGGCGCCGCATGACCGACTTGCTGGTTTCCTTCATCTCCCCCTCGCCCCTAATGCTGCTCCCGCGTCGAGGTGAAGCGGACCGTCTCGAAATCCTGCTGCGCCCGGTTCATCTGCCAGGTGTTGCGGGCGAGATAGACGATGCCGCCGTCGCGGTCCTCGGCCATGTTGGACTTGTTGGCCTCCATGAAGCGCTTCATCTCGACCTCGGAGTCGCAGGCGACCCAGCGGGCGGTGACGAAGGGAGCCTCCTCGAAGCCGGCCTTGATGCTGTATTCGCTTTCGATGCGGGTGGTCAGCACGTCGAATTGCAGCGCGCCGACCACGCCGACGATCCAGGTCGAGCCGTCCAGCGGCTTGAACACCTGGGAGACGCCTTCCTCGGCCAGGTCTTCCAGCGCCTTGCGCAACTGCTTGGCCTTCATGGGGTCGTCGAGACGGACCCGGCGCAGCACTTCCGGCGCGAAGGTGGGAATGCCGAGGAAGTTGAGGTCCTCGCTTTCCGACAAGGTGTCGCCGATGCGCAACTGGCCGTGGTTGGGAATGCCCATGATATCGCCGGGGAAGGCCTCTTCCGCCAGCTCGCGGTCGCGGGCCAGGAAGAACACCGGGTTGACCAGGGCCATCATCTTGCCGGAACGCACATGCTTCAGCTTCATGCCGCGCTTGAAGCGGCCCGAGCAGATGCGGAAGAAGGCGATGCGGTCGCGGTGGTTGGGGTCCATGTTAGCCTGGACCTTGAACACGAAGCCGGTGACCTTGGGCTCAATGGGCTCGACGGAGCGGCTCTGGGCCTTGCGCGGCTGCGGCGGCGGCGCCAGCCGGCCGACTCCGCGCAGCAGTTCGGCCACGCCGAAGGTCTTCAAGGCGCTGCCGAAGAACACCGGCGTCAAGTGGCCGGCCAGGAAGCTTTCCAGGTCGAATTCGGGATAGCCGCCGCGCACCAGCTCGACCTCGTCCCGCAGCTTGGCGGCGGCGGCGGCGCCCACCACCTCGTCCAGCTTGGGCGAGTCGAGCGGAGCGTCCACCGCGATCTCGACGATGTGGTCGCCGCGGCCGGGATCGAACAGGATGACCCGGTCGCGCACCAGGTCGAACACGCCCTTGAGGTCGCGGCCCATGCCGATGGGCCAGGTGACCGGGCAGACGTCCAGCGCCAGGGTCTTTTCCACCTCGTGCAGCAGGTCGAAGGTGTCGCGGCCCTCGCGGTCCACCTTGTTGATGAAGGTGATGATGGGCACGTCGCGCAGGCGGCAGACCTCGAACAGCTTCAGGGTCTGGGTCTCGATGCCCTTGGCGGCGTCCAGCACCATGATCGCCGAATCGACGGCGGTCAGGGTGCGGTAGGTATCCTCGGAAAAGTCTTCGTGACCGGGCGTGTCGAGCAGGTTGAAGGTCAGCCCTTCATGCTCGAAGGTCATCACCGAGGCCGACACCGAGATGCCGCGTTCCTTCTCGATGGCCATCCAGTCGGACCGGGTGCGCCGCTGCTCGCCGCGCGCGCGCACCGCGCCGGCCAGCTGGATGGCGCCGCCGAACAGCAGCAGCTTTTCGGTCAGGGTGGTCTTGCCGGCATCCGGGTGCGAGATGATGGCGAAGGTGCGCCGCAGCGCCAGGGATTCGGACAGAGTGCTCATGGGCTTGGGTTTTCGTCGGAACCGGTGCAAGAATCAAGGGCTAAAGGCTTTGCACGTCACGGGCGCCGTGAAGGATGCGGATCACGTCGATCCTTTTTGGTGCAATGCTGAAAAAAGCACGACGCTCCAGTTACGGCTACACCCTATGGCTTTGCAGTGTCTAAATCTGTGGCGTCGTTAGCAGTCTGCCCCAGACGACCTGCGGGGGTCCCATCGCATTTACCGCAAACCGTTGGAAGGGGGCGACTAGCGAGCGCTCTGCGCAAAACAGAATCTGAGAGGTGTATCTCAACCGATTCAGCGCGATCCCACATCCTTTGAAATTCCAAACGAAACGGGTGATAAAGAGATGACATCGGCTCACGGCCAAAACTATAGACGGGCGTATCATCCACTTGCTCGCCGTGCTTATAATGCTGGAGCCACAGACGATCCCGCGACATAATCATTTTCCAAACTGGGGGCCAGTCAGATAGACGGACGCTAACGTCAAGGCCTTTTCGTCTAAGCGTCCTGCAAAAGCCCAGAGACTGAAATATATTGCTACGGTAATGCTCTATATCTGCGCCGATACTGGCAGCACGCATATCCAGGCTGTCAGAGAAAGGGTGAACTAAAAGAATGCGAACAGACCCTCCGAAACGCTCTAAAAGAGAATGAAGCGGCGCTTTAGGGGCACCAAACGTCTCCCAGCCATTAGCTCCGAGGATGCAGATGGTGTCATTGCCGGGGTCTGACAGGAATTGGACGCAGTCACTCCAGCTGGCCTTTTTATCCGCATCTGTCTCCCGAGGGAGGTAGCCGCGAATTCCAACCCTTTGGAATAGTATACGCCGTCGCCACGCCCGCTTGATGAAGGGCAGACCGTTGGAAAAAAACACCCATAAAAACACCACCACAGCAGAGAACCATAACGCCCTGACCGGATGGCTGGGAACGTAGTCCGTTACCCACTTCCAAAAATTCGCCCAAACCATCGCCGAAAAGCCATCGACGCTTCCGATGGTTTTTCCCGCTAAGGTATTGTACACGGCAACAACAACGCCTGGCGCAAATGGCGCGGCCAACGCAGCGACTACGACCCAAGGAACCCGGAGTATCTTTTTCTGAGTCGACATGAAAATGGCCTACCAGATGGCAGGGCCAAAATCAACCAGTTGTAGCTGAGACGGGATTAGGTGTGGCGCTTCTTGCGATCCGGAGCAACATCGACAACGATAGCGCGAGCCGCAAAACGCTGCTCGAACATCCTATCCAACTTGCCGACGATGGTGCTTCCTGCTCCGGCCTGGACGGCAATACCGAACACGATAACGACCACAGCGCCTAAAGACGAGAGCAGCGTAACAACGAGTTCCATGCTCCCTCCCGAATCTTAGAAAGCGGGGGGGTTTCTAGCGAAACGCCACGCCGACGTCAAGTACATTATCCCGAAAGCTCCGCCATCGTCACGCTGTTTCTTCCGCAACAAATTTCTCAGCTAGATTGTACCGCCCGGCGTTAGGCCCGGGCGACTGATACGCGGCAGAAAGATTGAGGGTCAATATTTAACATGAAAATCGACCTCGACCTCAAACTGGCGTCCCGCCTTTACACCGCCGCCCGCCGGCTGAAGCGCGATCCGGCCGAATGCGCGCTGTCCGCCATCAGGGCTTTCGTCACCGATTGCGAGGAGTCCTTCGCCCAGGCCGCCCAGTTCGGCGACGGCGTCGCGCGGAGTCCCGATGACGGCTTCATGGATTGAGATGCTTGGAGCGGCAGGAGCGATTTGCTAGTGTGCGCTCGAATTGAAGGATTGGGGTCCAAGGCGTGGAAGCTTCAGGGGTCAACGTGGATTTGCGGGCCAAGGCGGACTGGGTATGGCGCCAGACCCTGGAAGTCTACCGCCGGGCACCGGAAGTCCGCTTGGCATCGTCGCTGTCGCCCATCGAGATTTTCGTCGCGCTCTATTACGGCGGCCTGCTGCGCTTCGATCCCCAGCACCCCGGCTGGGAAGAGCGTGACCGCTGCATCATCAGCAAGGGCCATGGCTCCATCTGCATGTACCCGATCCTGGCCGACCTGGGCTTCTTCCCGGCCGAGGAGCTCGAGCGGGTGTGCCAGGCCGGCAGCTTCCTGGGCGGCATCCCCGATCCGGTGATCCCCGGCTATGAAACGGTCAACGGCTCTTTGGGTCACGGATTGGGCGTGGCCAGCGGCATGGCGCTGGGCCTCAAGGTCAAGGGCATGCCGCAGGACGTCGTCGTGGTCACCGGCGACGGCGAACTGCACGAGGGCGCCAACTGGGAGGCCATCATGTTCGCCGCCCAGAACCGGCTGGACAACCTGACCCTGATCGTCGATGACAACCGCATCTGCATGCTGGGCTTCACCGACGAGATCAACTCTCTGGGCAAGCTTGCCGACCGCCTGGGCGGTTTCGGCTGGGACTGCCTGGAGGTGGACGGCCACGACGTCATGGCGGTGCACGGGGCGCTGACGCATCTGAAGAAGGCCCGGAACGGCCGACCCAAGGCGCTGGTGGCCCGCACCATCAAGGGCCGGGGCGTGCCCGGCCTGGAGAATGCCCCGCTGTCCCACATCATGTCGCCCAAGATCGAACTCATCGACGCCCTGTTGCAGGACTCCCGGCCATGACCGCGCCCCGCCCAAGGGCCATGCGCGACGCCCTGCTGGAGCGCATCTGGCAGGGCATGGCCGCGGACGAGCGCCTGTTCTTCGTCGCCGCCGATTTCGGCGCCCCCACCCTGGACCGCATCCGGAGCGATTTCCCCAACCGTTTCGTCAATGTGGGCATCGCCGAACAGAATCTGATCAATGTGTCCGCCGGCCTGGCGCTGGAGGGGTTCAAGGTCTTCGCCTACGCCATCGCCCCCTTCATCACCATGCGCTGTTACGAGCAGTGCCGCACCAATCTGGCCCTGCTGTCCACGGTGCGGACCATGAACGTCACCCTGGTCGGGGTGGGGGCTGGCTACAGCTACGTGGTGTCGGGACCGACCCACCAGTGCTACGAGGACATCACCCTGATGCGAGCCCTGCCCGGGTTCCGGGTGCTGTCGCCCGCCGACCACGTCACCGCCGGCGCTCTGTTCGACCACTGCGCCGGTCGGACGGGACTGAAATATCTGCGCTTCGACGCCCAGAACCTGCCGGTCCTCTATGGCGAGACGGCACCCGACCTTACCCAAGGCTTCACCCTGCTGCGGGACGGGACCGACGCCAGTGTGGTGGCCACCGGCTATATGGTGCATACCGCGCTGAAGGTGGCGGAAAGGCTTGCCGAGGACGGAATCCACCTTGCCGTCGTCGACCTGTTCGACCTGTCCGGCTTCGACCAGGACGCGCTGGCCAGACTGCTCGCCGCCAGGCCGACGCTGATCAGCATGGAAGAGGGCTTCAGCGGCCGGGGCGGCGTGGATTCCCTGTTGCGCGATCTGTTGAGCCGACAGGGGCTGGAACGCCCCACCCTGGGCATCGGGGTGGAACCGGCCTATCGTTTCGAGCTGGGCGACCGCGCCACCTTGCACGAGCAGGTGGGGATCGGTCCGGCCGTGGCCGAGACGAGAGTGCGCGCCTTCCTTGAGCGGCAGTAACGACCCTAACCACAGGATTGCTTGGATTATGTTCTACGAGCTCGCCGCCCCGTCCTGGGGTCCCGAAGAGGCCGCCGCCGCCAAGGGTGTCATCGATTCCGGGTTCTACACCATGGGCGCCCATGTCAAGGCGTTCGAGGAAGAGTTCGCCGCCTATCACGGCGTCAAACACGGCATCATGGTCAATTCCGGTTCCTCGGCCAACCTGATCGCGGTGGCCGCCCTGGCCTACAAGGCCGACCGTCCGTTGCAGCGCGGCGACGAGGTCATCGTGCCGGTGATCTCGTGGGCCACCACCTATCACCCGCTGCAGCAATACGGCCTCAAGCTCCGCTTCATCGATGTGGACCTCCAGACCCTGAACATGGACGTCACCCAGCTTGAGAAGGCGCTGACCCCCAGGACGCGGGCCATCGTCGCGGTGTCGATCCTGGGCAATCCGGCGGCGCTGGACGTGATGCGCGCCTTCGCCGACGCCCACGGCCTCTACCTGCTGGAAGACAATTGCGAGAGCATGGATGCCGAGCTGAACGGCCGGAAGTGCGGCACCTTCGGCCATCTCAACACCTTCAGCTTCTTCTTCTCGCACCATATCTCGACCATGGAAGGGGGCATGATCCTCACCGACGACACCGAGCTGGCGCATTTGTGCCGCTCGTTGCGCGCCCATGGCTGGACGCGGGACCTGCCGCCCGACAGCCCGGTGTTCCAGAAGACGGGCAGCGATTTCTTCGAGGCCTACCGCTTCGTGCTGCCCGGCTACAACGTGCGGCCGCTGGAAATCGAAGCCGCCATCGGCCGCGAGCAGTTGAAGAAGCTGCCCGGCTTCACCGTTCAGCGCCGCAACAACCTGGCCCTGTTCCAGGAGCTGTTCGGCACGGACGAGCGCTTCGTCATCCAGCGCGAGAACGGCAAAAGCTCGGCCTTCGCCCTGACCATCATCTTGAACCCGGCCAAGAAGATCGACCGCAACAAGGTCTTCGCCGCCCTCAAGGACGCCGATATCGGCTATCGCATCATCACCGGCGGCAATTTCCTGCGCCACGACGTGATCAAGCACTACGACTACGAGGTGGTCGGCGGCGCGGTGCCCAATGCCGACACCGCCCATGACCATGGCTTCTTCGTCGGCAACCATCCGTTCGACGTGACGCCGCAGATCACCCGTCTGCGCGAGGTTCTGGATAAGACATGCCGGTGACCACCTCACCCCCGCCCCCTCCCCATCAAGGGGAGGGGAGAACAGGGAGCGAAGCGACTAGCCCGTTGAGGGCGCGCGCCACATGGCGCGGAAGCCAAGCGAGCGCGAGCGAGTGCCGGCGCTTGAGGACAAAAATAAAGGGAGGAGCGAAGCGATGACCTACAACATCCTGGTGACCGGCGGTGCCGGCTATCTCGGCTCGATCATGGTGCCCGAACTGCTGGCGGCCGGTCACAAGGTCACCGTGCTCGACAATTTCATGTTCAAGCAGAACTCGCTGGCCCATTGCTGCGCCAATACCAACTTCTCGGTGGTCAAGGGCGATTGCCGCGACGAGGCGCTGATGAAGACGCTGGTCAAGGGCGCCGACGTGGTGGTCCCGCTGGCCGCCCTGGTGGGGGCGCCGCTGTGTTCGCTCGACCCCATCGGCGCCACCACCACTAACCTCGACTCGCCGCTAGCCCTGTTCAAGATGCTGTCGCGCGAGCAACGGGTGCTGATGCCCATCACCAATTCCGGCTACGGCGTCGGCGAGCACGGCAAGTTCTGCACCGAGGAATCGCCGCTGCGGCCGCTGTCGCTGTACGGCATCCACAAGGTCGAGGTGGAGAAGGCGCTGATGGAGCGCGGCAACGCCATCAGCTTCCGCCTCGCCACCGTGTTCGGCATGGCGCCGCGCATGCGCATCGACCTCTTGGTCAACGACTTCACCTACCGCGCCGTCACTGACCGCGCCGTGGTGCTGTTCGAGCCGCACTTCAAGCGCAACTACATCCACGTGCGCGACGTGACCCGCGCCTTCATGCATGGCCTGAACAATTTCGACGCCATGAAAGATCAGCCCTACAATGTGGGCCTGTCCGACGCCAACTTGTCCAAGATGGAATTGGCCCAGGTGATCCAGAAGCATCTGCCGAAGTTCGTGTTCGTCGAGGCCCCCATCGGCGAGGACCCCGACAAGCGCGAC
Organism: uncultured Magnetospirillum sp.; assembly: GCF_903853455.1. GTDB lineage: Bacteria > Pseudomonadota > Alphaproteobacteria > Rhodospirillales > Magnetospirillaceae > Phaeospirillum. The sequence continues at coordinate 23,214 of NZ_CAINTR010000099.1, read as the reverse complement.
TACATCGTGTCCAACGAGAAGATCGAGCGGACCGGCTGGAAACCCGCCCATTCGCTGGACGCCGGCATCGACGACCTGATCAAGGGCTACACCATGATCAAGAACAGCATCTACGGAAACGTCTGACCCCATGACCACCAGCCGCCCCGACCTCGTCCTCGTCAACCCCGGCGGCCGCGAGCGCATCTATCAGCAGCTCGGCACCGACCTGACCGCCATCGAGCCGCCGCTGTGGTGCCGCCTGATCGCCGGCTATGCCGTCGACCGCGGCAAGCGGGTGGTGATCATCGATTCCGAGGCCGAGGAGATGGGGCCGGCGGCGGTGGCGGCGCGCATCCAGGAGCTGAGCCCCACCCTGGTGGTGATGGTGGTGTTCGGCCACCAGCCCTCGGCCTCGACCCAGCAGATGGTTGCTGCCGGCGAATCCTGCTCCGCCATCAAGGAGCGGACGCCGGAGATTCCCATCCTGATCGTCGGCGGCCATGTCTCCGCCTTGCCGGAACGCACCCTGGCCGAGGAGCCGGTGGACTTCGCCTGCAAGGGCGAGGGGCCGGTCACCGTGGTTCAGCTGCTGGACTGGCTGGAGGCCGGCGCGGTGGACGAACCCCGCGAGGTGGCGGGGCTGGTCTGGCGCGACGGCGAGGACGAGATCAAGGTGAACCTATCGGCGCCGCTGATCCACGACCTCGACGCCGACCTGCACGGCGACGTTTGGCACCTGCTGCCCATGGCCAAGTATCGCGCCCACAACTGGCAATGCTTCGGCGACCTGGACAACCGGCTGCCCTATGCCAGCATCTACACCTCGCTGGGCTGCCCCTACAAGTGCAGCTTCTGTTGCATCAACGCGCCGTTCGACGCCAATCGCTACCGCATGCGGTCCCCGGTTCAGGTGGTGGCCGAGGTCGATCGGCTGTACCGCACCTATGGCGTCAAGACCTTCAAGATCATCGACGAGATGTTCGTGCTGAACGACCGTCACGTGACCGCCATCTGCGACGGGCTGATCGAGCTGGGCTATTCCGACCAGTTGAATTTCTGGGCCTATGCCCGCGTCGACACCGTCAAGCCGGCCATGCTGGCCAAGCTGCGCCAAGCCGGCATCCGCTGGCTGGCGCTGGGCATCGAATCGGGCTCCAAGCATGTGCGCGACGGCGCCGACAAGAATCTGCGCTACGAGGATATCGTCGGCATTGTCCGCGAGATCCAGAAGGCGGGGATCTGCGTCATCGGCAACTACATCTTCGGCCTGCCCGACGACACCCTGGCCACCATGCGCGAAACCCTGGACCTGGCCAAGGAACTGAACTGCGAGTTCGCCAATTTCTATTCCGCCATGGCCTATCCCGGCTCCGGCCTCTACACCCAGGCGGTGGAGCAGGGCTGGCCGTTGCCCGCATCCTGGGCCGGCTATTCCCAGCATTCCTATGACTGCAAGCCGCTGCCCACCGAGCATTGTACCGCCGCCCAGGTGTTGAAGTTCCGCGACGACGCCTTCCACGAATACTTCGCCGCCGAGCGCTATCTCGGCATGGTGGCGCAGCGCTTCGGCTGGGACACCCGCCACCACATCGAGGCGATGGCGGTGCACCGGCTGAAGCGGAAGCTGGTGGAAGACGCGCTGATTGAGCCGCTGTTGTAATACAGTCCGTCATTGCCTAAAGTGCGCCCGCACCCGACAGCAGGTCATGGCGGTATTGAATGAAATCCGATCTGGTTTCCATCATCCTCTCGTTCCGCAACGAGGAGGATAACCTGCCGGAGCTGATCCGCCGCCTCCAGGCCATGGCCGATGGCCGGCCCGAGGGCTATGAGTTCATCTTCGTCAACGATTGCTCCACCGACCGGTCGGTGGCGATCCTGACCCAGGCCCGCGCCGGTGATCCGCGCGTCAAGTTCATCACCACCGCCCGGCGCGCCGGCCCCTCCGAGGGCGTGCTGGCCGGTCTGGCCGCCGCCACCGGCGATGCCCGCATCTACATGGACTGCGACCTCCAGGACCCGCCCGAGCTGGTGCCGCTGTTGCTGGCCGAGTGGCGGGCCGGCCACGACGTGGTCCACACAAGGCGCATCGCCCGTCATGGCGAGGCGCCGCTGCGCATGTGGCTGACCCGGCGCGCCTACGAGCTGATCAACTGGACCTCGCGCGGCCAGATGCCCATCGAGTCCGGCGACTTCAAGCTGCTGTCGCGCCGCGCCGCCCAGCATATGCTGAGCCTGCGGGAGCAGGACCCCTATATCCGCGGCCTCGCCGTGTGGATGGGCTTTCGCCAGGTCTTCGTCGATTACGAACGTCAGCCCCGCCATTGCGGCGAAAGCAAGTTCTCCGGCCTGCATCGCAACGCGGTCAAGACCATGGTCTCCGGCGTGACCTCGTTCTCGTTCCTGCCGATCTACGTGGTGGTCTGGGCCGGACTGGCCGGGCTCGCCCTGGTGCCGCTGCTGGTGCTGGCCGGACTGCTTGCCCTGGCCGTGGGGGCCTCGGCGTCGGGCTGGCTGATCGCGGCGCTGGCCGTGTTCTTCTGGGGCAGCCTGATGGCGGCCATGGGCGTCACCGGCGTCTACGTGGCGCGGGTCTACAAGGATGTGCGCGGTCGGCCGCGCTGGCTCGTCGCCGAGGCCGAGGGGGTGGAGATCGTTCCCGACCGCGCGGTGACGCAAGCGTGACGACCCGGTTGCCGCGGGACGCGGCGTCGCGCGTTCTTCTCGGGCTGGCGGCGTTCGCCGCCGTCAACCTGCTGGCGGTGGTCGTCGCCTACGCCCTGTATCCCGGCTACCTGGAACATGGCGAGGCCGCCATCTCGGCCACCGCCTATCGCCTGCTCCAGGGGCATCCGGCCTATTACGCCTTCGACGCGCCGGAGCGGATTTCCAACGTCTACGGTCCCTGGACCTATCTATGGCACGCATGGCCGCTGGCCCTGTTCGGGGCATCGCTGGCGTCGAGCAAGATCGCGGGAGTTCTCGCCCCCGTCCTGGTGCTCGCCGGCGCCTGGATGATCGGGCGACGTCACGGCAGGCTGGGCGAGGCGGTGGCGGTGGCGCTGGCCGCCGGCCTGATCCTCTTCCATCTGGGCTTTCCCATCACCATCCGGCCCGATTCCCTGCTGACCGCCCTGGTGACCCTGGCGGTCCTGGCGGCGCTGCGGGCCGAGGCCAGGACCGACATGGCCTGGGGCGAAACCCTGGTGATCGGCGTCGCCGGCGGCATCGCCGTCAACGTCAAGATCCACGCCGGACTGTATCTGGCCCCGGCGGTGCTGTTCCATCTGGTTCCCAACTGGCGGCGGCTGGCGCCCATGGCGGTGGCCGGGCTGGCGGCGCTGGCGGTGCCGTTCCTGTCGCCGCTGTTCCCGCTGGCGGACTATCTGTCCTGGTTCGGTCCCATGTCGGGCAAGGAGAACACCTGGAACGGCTTTCGCGTGTTGTGGATGAAGTTCGCCTTCTACCTGGGCATTCCCCTGGTGGTGTGGGGATTGGCCGGATTCTCCGCCCTGCGCGGCCGTCTGCGGCTGTATCTCGCCGCCTATGTGGGCTGCGTCCTGCTGGTCCTGTTCCCGGCGACCAAATTCGGCGGCAGCCACCACTACTACCTGCCGTTCCTCCCCATCCTGATCGACCTGACCCTGCGCGCCCTGTCGGCGGCGGGCGAGCGGGTGCTGGCCCGGCGGGCCCTGGCGGTGGTGGCGGTCCTGCTGCTGTTCATGGCGGCCCAGACCGAGAAGCGGTTTTTCAAGACGCTGGAATGGAACGAGTCGCGGGAGGTCACGGCGGAGATCGAGGGCGTCCTTCGCGCCCATCCCGGCGAGTCGATCCAGATGGGAGTCGGCGGCCCCCGCGCCGACCAGAAGTTCTACCTGTATTCCTGGCGCAACCTGCCGGTCTTCGCCGGCAGCCCCTATACCCTGGACACCGGCATCGTCATGGAGATGACCAAGCTGGGCGTCGCCATGCCGGCCGAAACCGTCCGCCGCATGGCCGCCTGCGAGACCCGGCTGTGGCTGACCCCCCACGGCGAGGCGCCGTTCAGCCTGATCGGCTATTACGACCAGACCGTCTACGACGACAGCTTCCGCCGGACCTTCGCCGCCCACCACCATCTGGACTCGAGCGGCCGGTATTTCGATGTCTGGCGATGCGCCGCGTAATCCTTAAACCGCTTGGGATGGCACCGCGCTTCTGGTAACACTCCCGACATTCGTCGTCAGGGATGCCGTGAAAGCCATGCCGGGACTGTTCGGAATCGATGTGGTCGTGCTGGCCGGGGGCCTGGGAACCCGCATTCGCGGCGTTCTGGGCGACACGCCCAAGGTGCTGGCCCCCATCAACGGCCGCCCCTTCCTCGACCATCTGCTCGACCATCTGGCGGGCTTGGGCGCCGGCCGCGCCGTGCTGTCGCTGGGCGTCGGCGCCGAGCAAGTAACCGCCCATCTCGACCGCCATCCGCCGCCGCTGCCGGTGGTCCCGGTGGTGGAGCCGGCACCGCTGGGTACCGGCGGCGCCCTGCGTCATGTCCTGCCCCGCCTGACCAGCGACCCGGTCATGGTGATGAACGGCGACACCTGGCTGGAAACCGACTTCGCCGCCTTCCTGGCCGAGCATCGCCGCGCCGCCTGTCCGGTCTCGCTGCTTTGCGTCGCGGTCGACGACGTGTCGCGCTACGGGCAGGTGGAACTGGCGGAAGACGGCAGCGTGACCCGCTTCGCCGAAAAGGCCCCCGGCCGGACCGGTCCCGGCTGGATCAACGGCGGCGCGCTGCTGCTGTCGCGTCCGGCGCTGGACCACCTCGCCGCCGGTTCGGGACCGTCGCTGGAGCAGGATTTCCTGGGGCGGTTGCCGCCGGGCTGGATTCACGGCTGGCGGGCCGAGGGCGCCGCCTTCATCGACATCGGCACGCCCGACAGTCTGGCCGAGGCCGGCGGCGTGCTCCCCCAGGGAAAGACCGAAGCATGATCATCAGCCGCACTCCGTTTCGCGTGTCCCTGTTCGGCGGCGGCTCGGACTATCCCACTTGGTTCCGCCAGAACGGCGGTTCGGTGATGGGCTTCACCATCAACAAATACTGCTACATCACGCTGCGTTCGCTGCCGCCCTTCTTCGCCCACCGCCACCGCATCGCCTATTCCAAGGTGGAGACGGTCAACGAGATCGCCGAGATCCAGCACCCGGCGGTGCGCGCCGTGCTGTCCGAGTTCAACGTCACCACCGGCGTCGAAATCCACCATGACGGCGACCTGCCCGCCCGCTCCGGCATGGGATCGAGCTCCTCCTTCACCGTCGGCCTGATCAACACCCTGATGGCCAAGCAAGGGCGGATGGCGACCAAGCGGCAACTGGCCGAGGAGGCCATCCGCATCGAGCAGAAGGTGATCGGCGAGAATGTGGGGTCGCAGGATCAGGTCTGGGCCGCCTATGGCGGGCTGAACCGCATCGACTTCCATCGCGACGATTCCTTCGACGTCTCGCCGCTGATCGTGCCGCTGGAGCGGCGCAAGCAGATGCTGGGCTCCTTGATGCTGATGTTCACCGGCTTTTCCCGCTATGCCGACAAGGTGGCGGCCAAGCAGATCGCCAATCTGGGCAACCGCGAGGCTCATATCCGCAAGATGGTGGCCATGGTCGACGAGGCGGTGGACATCCTGGCCACCGACCGGCGGCCGCTGTCCGATCTCGGCCTGCTGCTGCATGACAGCTGGTGCCTGAAGCGCGAACTGGCCGACGCGGTGACCACCCCCGAGATCGACGCCATCTACGACGCCGCCCGCGAGGCCGGCGCCGTCGGGGGGAAATTGCTGGGGGCCGGCGGCGGCGGCTTCATGCTGTTCTACGTCGAGCCCGAGAAGCAGGCCAAGGTCAGGGAGCGCCTGAACTCGCTGATCCACGTGGATTTCGACATCGACAATTCGGGCAGCAAGATCGTCGTCTATGAGCCCGACGGGCTGGAATTCCGCTAATCCGTCTTCATCCCCTCAGCCCCGCTTGCCTGAGCGCCCGGTCGATCCAGGCCTTGCCCAGCTTCTCCCAGGTGGAGTTCTGGCTGAGGCGCTCGTTCAGGCTGACGAAATCCACATGGTCCAGCGGCTGGTCCTGGTCGGCGCAGGTGAAGACGATCTTCTCCTCGCCGGTGACCGGGTCCTTGTGGCGCTGGAGGCATTGGGCGCAGACCTCCTTCAGCATGCATTGCATGGGCGAGTTGATGGAGCCGATGGCGGTATGGCCCTCCACCAGCCAGGGGGCCAGCCGGTCGTGGCGGGCCTTGGCCACCGCCGCCATCATGCGGTCCGAGCCGATGGCGATCACCCGATCCACGGATGACAGGGCGATGGCCTGCTCGCCCAGGCGGCCCTCGCCATAGGCCACCATGGCCTCGACGATGTTGCCGACGAAGGTCCTGTCCTGGGGCCGGCCGGGGGTGAAACCCTCGCCGCCATCGACGCACCACACCACCACGTCGGCGGCGGCCTCGATGTCGGCTACTTTGAAGCGGTCATGGGCGTTCTTGTAGCCGGCGAAGTACAGCACCTTGGACCCGGCGGCGCGGAAGGCGTGGCCGATGGAGAACAGCACGGCGTTGCCCAGGCCGCCGCCGGCCAGCAGCACGGTTTCCTTGCCGCAGACATGGGTGGGAGCCCCGGTCGGCCCCATCAGGATCACCGGCTCGCCCACCCGCAGATGGGCGCACAGATCGCTGGACCCGCCCATCTCCAGCACGATCAGCCCGACCAGCCCCTGGCTCTTGTCGACCCAGGCCCCCGTCAGGGCGAGGCCTTCCATGGCCAGCGCGGCGCCGCCGGCCTTGCGCGCCAGCATCTCGAAATTCTGCAACCGGAAGAACTGGCCCGGCTCGAAGGCCCGAGCGGCGGCGGGAGCGCGGATCACCACCTCGATGATGGTGGGGGTCAGGCGGTTGACGGCGTGGACGCTGGCCCGCAAGCTGTCGTTGAGCCGTTCAAACAGCTGCTTGGCGGTCACGTCCGAGGCCGGCCGCCGCGCCATGGCCCGCGTCACCACCGGGTGGCCCTGCTTGGCCGAGGCCATGGCCGAGACCACGTTGCCGGCATAGGAAGGGTGGAGGTCGCCGAAGAAGCTGACGGTGCGGTCCAGGCCGTCCACATGCATCAGCACCTGCGGCGTGCCGGGCTTGGACAGGCGTTCGGGGCTGACCGGCTGGCCGTCCTCGTCCACCGCCTGGAAGAACTTGCCGTCGAGCGTGATGTCGGAGCGCTCGCGGGCCAGGCTGGTATTGGGCACGGTGCCGGCGGCCACCAGGATGGAGCGGGCGGGCAGGCGATGGGGCACGCCGTCCTTGTCCTTGACCTGAAGGCCCGAGGCCGAGCCGAAATCGTCCACCTCCACCGCCACCGGGGTCAGGCATTCGGCGAAGCGGATGCCCTCCTCCAGCGCCTTGGAGATTTCCTCGTGATTGCGGTAGGCGGGGCTGTCGATCAGGCGGCGGCGATAGGCCAGGGTGGCACCGCCCCAGCTTTGCAGCAGTTCGCGGATATGGGGCGGGCGCCCCTCCTCGGCCGCCAGCCGGCGCTCGGCCCGGATGGCCTGGGCATGGGCGATGAACTCGTCGGCGATCTCGTGATCCTCCGCCGACCATTGCAGCCGCACCACATGCTCGCCGCGTTCGGCCACCAGCAGTTCGTGGCGGCTAAGGAACTTCTCCACCTGGACCGGGTAATAGGCCAGCGCCTCGGTGGTTGTATCCACCGCGGTCAGCCCGCCGCCGATCACCACCACCGGCAGCCGCAATTGCAGATTGGCCAGGGTGTCGGCCCGCGCCGCGCCGGTCAGCTGCAACGCCATCAGGAAGTCGGAGGCTTGGCGCACGCCGCGCGCCAAGCCGTTGGGCATGTCGAGGATGGTGGGCTTGCCGGCGCCCGTCGCCAGCGCCACATGGTCGAAGCCGAGCGCGAAGGCGCCCTCCAGGGTCAGGTTGCCACCGAACCGCACGCCGCCGAACAGAGCGAATTCGGCCCGGCGCTCCAGCAGCAGGCGGATAACGTCCAGGTAGTTCTTGTCCCAGCGCACGGTGATGCCGTATTCGGCGACACCGCCGAATCCGCCCATGACGCGGTCGCCCAACTTCTGCCACAGGGCGCGGATGTCGCGCACCGGCTGGAACGGCACCCGCTTGCCATGGGGATCGACCCCCGACAGGTCGGCGGCCAGCGGTTCGATCTTGAGGCCATCGACGGCGACCACATGGTGGCCGTCCTGCATCAGGTGATGCGAGAGGGTATAGCCGGCCGGCCCCATGCCGACCACCAGCACCTTGCGGCCCGAATCGGGGCGCGGCAGCGGTCGGCGCAGGTTGACCGGGTTCCAGCGGGTCAGCAGGGAATAGATCTCGAAGCCCCAGGGCAGCTCGATGACGTCCTTGAGGGTGCGGGTCTCGGCCTCGGGCACGTTGACCGGATCGCGGTTCTGGTTCTGGTAGACGCAGGCGGTCATGCAGTCGTTGCAGATGCGGTGGCCGGTGCCGGCGGCCATGGGATTGTCGATGGTGATCACCGCCAGCGCCGCCAGGGCCAGGCCGGTGGCCTTGACCTCGTGCATCTCCGAGATCTTCTCCTCCAGCGGGCAGCCCTCCATGACCACGCCGAGAGCGGTCTTGGCCAGTTCGCCGGTCTTCTTGTCCCGCATGCCCTTGGAGCAGGAATCGCGGCCCTGATGGTGGCAGAGGATGCAGTAGTTGATCTCGTCCAGGGCGCCGGCCAGATCGGTGCCGGAATCGGTGAGGTCGAAGCCCTCGCGCCGCCGCAGCCGGGCGCTTTCACCCTGCAAGGCGGCGACGCCGCAATGGTCCACCGTTTCGACCGCCACCAGGGCGAGGGGATCGTGCTTGCCCGGCAGGCGGAACAGGACGCCCTCGGGATGAACCATGCGGCCAGCCTCGGCCACCTTGGCGGCGGCGAGGCGAGCGGCGAAGGCGAGGTCGTCGCCATGCTCGGCCTCGTCGTCCAGCCAGGCCAGCACCCGGCGGGCGAAGCCGATCTCGGAGAAGGTCTCGCCGGTGCGCACCGAATAGTCCAGCACCAGGGCATCGGGGTCGAGGCCGGCAGCCTCCTCGGGCTTGACCTCCTTGACGGCGCGGCGCTGCACGAACAAGCGCTTGGCCTGATACAGCGGCGCCAGGGCCGAGTGGCGTTGCCGCAGCTCGGCGCAAGCGGCGCGGATGCCGAACAGTCCGGCCAGGAAGTCGTCGAGATGGGTAGCCAGGGCGATGATCAGCTCGGACTCTTCCTTCGGCGTCACCGCCGCCGGTTCGGCGCGTGCCGCCAGCAGCCGATCCCGCAGGGGGCTATCGGCCTGTCCCAACTCGTCGAGGAAGGCGTGATCGACGCGCTCCAGCCCATCCCGCGCATACAGGTCGGGAAAGGAAATGCCGAAACCAAGGGCCGGATGGGTCATGTCCACACTCATTGCATCTGCTGCCTGGGGAGAGTTTAGGGGAGCCGGAGGGCAAAACTGAAATGGATATGGCATTGTGTAGAATTATCAACAACACCAAAAATTTTGTGGAGAATGGCGTGGGTGGCGGCAAGGATGCTTCGAGACGGTCGCCCTTAGGCGGCTTCCTCAGCATGAGGTGCTTCATTAGCCTCATCCTGAGGAAGCCGCGGAGCGGCTGTCTCGAAGGATGCGGCGAGACAAAATCGCTTTTCTCAATGGGCCGGCGCGTCGGATAACAGTTCTCACTATGGCTTTTCTCTCCCTCTCCCGCTTGCGGGAGAGGGTTGGGGTGAGGGCGGCTCGCACGGCAGTGCGAGCCTCGCGCCAGCGAATAAGTCGGATGGCGCGCAGACGCGCGCGCCCTCACCCGCCTCGCTTGCGCTCGGCACCCTCTCCCGTGAGACGGGAGAGGGGTATAAGACCTCCCCTGCGCCATAATGAGAACGGCTGCTCGTCGGATAACGCCTCGTTAACGCCGCCGCGATTATAGTGATACGGGGGGAATGGGCTTCCATATCACAAACGGACCGATCCGTGGGCAAGCCAGCGACAGCCGAAGAACAAGAAGCACTCTTTCAGGCGATCATCCGGAAGCTTCCTTCGGTGGAGGAGCCCGGACAGCTTCAGGAAGTCGCCACCCTGGCGCTGGCGCTTATGCTGCGCCGTCCCGCCGACCGGGAGTTGCGTGACGAACTGACTCACCAGATCCTCGTCATCGTCGCCGCGGTCAAGCCCGGCCATTCGCCCGAGAGCATGCGCAACGAGATGCGTTTCGCCGCGCGCGGCTGCATCAAGGTGCTGCAGGCGGCCAAGGAGCGGCGGTTGCCGCGCAAGGCCCAGATGGCCGCCGACAATTGGGCGCAGTCGGACGGCAAGCGGCGCTTCAAGCCGGTCCACCACCCCAGCGAGGAGGCCGACAGCGGCACGGCCACCACCCGGATCGCGGTGGCGGTGGTGGCGCTGCTGACCCTGCTGGGCGGCTATATCTGGTGGAGCGGCACGGGGACGGGCGACAGCGTCGATGCCTCCGAGGCCGGAAGGTTCGCACGTCAAGTGATGGATGCGGCCCAAGGCGGCGGTCCCGACACCCATATCTTCGGCGGATCGCTGAAAGTGGTCACCCTGGGCGGACGGCCGGTGGTGGTGGCCGAAAAGGTTCCGCCCAGCATCTGCTCCGCCGCCGGCTGGGCGCTGGTGCGGGGCGGGGTGCTGTCCATCAACGGGGTGACGCCGACCCGCATCTCGGCTGGCAAGATCACCGAACTCTGCAACAGCGACACGGGCAATGCCACCATCATGTGGTCACCAAAATAGCCTCCGCGCCCTGATATTGGCGCTGGGACTGGCCGCCTCGTCCGCCGGGGCCGAGACCGTCCTGTCGGGGCGGCCGGAGCAGGGCGGCCTCGTCCTGGGGCGCACCGATCCTCCGGCCACGGTCACCCTGGACGGGCGCTTGGTGCCGGTGGAGCCGCAAGGTCGCTTCCTGCTGGGCTTCGGCCGTGATGCCGCCCCCAGCGCGGTGTTGGAGATTCGGCATGGCGACGCGGTCGAGACCCGCGCCCTGACCGTCGCCCGGCGCGATTGGGTGGTCCAGCGCATCGAGGGCCTGCCGCGCGAGAAGGTCGAACCCGACCCGGCCGCCGTCGCCCGCATCAAGGCGGAAACCGAGATGCTGCGGTCGCTGCGGGCCAAGGTCACGCCCCAGCCGTGGTTTCTGACCGGCCTGATCCGCCCGGCCGAGGGCATCGTCTCCGGCGTGTTCGGCAGCCAGCGGGTCTATAACGGCATCCCCGGCGCGCCCCATTCCGGTCTCGACATCGCCGCGCCCCAAGGAAGTCCGGTGCTGGCCGCCGCCGATGGGGTGGTGGTGCTGGCGGCACCCGACCTGTTCCTCACCGGCCAGACCATCCTGATCGACCACGGCCTCGGTTTGATGTCGAGCTATGCCCATCTGTCGCGTCGGGATGTGGAGCCAGGACAGCGTGTCGTCGCCGGCGAGCGGATCGGCGCCGTCGGCGCCACCGGTCTGGCGACGGGGGCGCACCTGCATTGGGGAATGTCGTGGCTGGATGTCCGGCTCGACCCTGATTCGGCGCTGGCGCTACTTCGAAAGGAGTAGTCGGCGGCAAGTATCGGACCAATTTTATCCTAAAGTAGTATTAATTTTACGATAAAGTATGGTATCACTGCCTCCGTCGAGCCTATGGGAACAGGGATCGCGGATGTGATTGGGCGGCATGCAATTCTGGACAGCGGGAGGGACCTCAGCGACGAGGTTCTGGACGAGATCGAGGGCGAGGCCCTGGTGATCCTCGAACATCCCGACCGCTATGCCGCTCTGACCGTGGTCACGGCGCGGCATGCCCTGGACACGATCCGGTCCCTGCGCGACAAGCGGAGCCAAACGCCCATGTTGCAGGGCGCCTGACTCCTCGTCTCGACTCTCTCTACCGCAGGCTGGCCTCGATGTTGCCGCCGTCCACCGTGACGGTGCAGGCGGTGACCTTGCTGGAGCGGGCCAGCCAGACGAAGGCGTCGGCCACATCCTCGGCGGTGACCTCGCGGCCCAGCAGATTGCCGGCCATGTAATCCTTCTCGGTCAGGCCGCGCGCCTTGGAGCGGCTGGCGATCATCTCCGTGGTCAGCAGGCCGGAGCGGATGCGGTCGGCGTTGACCGCGTTGGAGCGGATGCCGTCCTTGCCGTGATCCAGGGCGTACTGCTTCATCAGGAACAGGCTGGCGGCCTTGGGCAGGCCGTAGGGGCCGAAATTCTTGCCGGGATTGACCGCCTGCTTGGAGGTGTTGAACAGCAGGGCGCCGCCCGACCCTTGCGCGGTCATCACCCGCACCGCGTTCTGGGCGACGCTCTGATGGGCGAAGAAGTTCAGTTCGAACGAACGGCGCAGCACCGCGTCGTCGACCGTGCCCACCGTGCCTTGCCACGCCGCGCCGGCATTGCTGACCACCACGTCGATGCCGCCGAAGCGTTCGACCACCGCGTCGAAGGCGGCGCGCACCGCTTGCGGGTCGGTGACGTCGCAGCTTAGGGCCAGGGCCTTGCCGCCGCAGGCCTTGGCGGCGGCCGTGGCCGCTTCGGGATCGCGGTCGAGTACCGCCACCTCGGCGCCGTCCTTGGCGAAGGCCTTGGCGGTGGCGGCGCCGATGCCCGAGCCGCCGCCGGTGACCACCACCACCTGACGGGCGAAGGGCTTTTCCGCCCCCTTGCCCAGCTTGGCCTGTTCCAGCGACCAGTATTCCAGTTCGAACAGATCGTTCTCGGGCAGGGCCTGGAAGTGGCCGATGGCCTCGGCGTCGGTGATGCAGGCCACGGTGTTGACCGCGATGTCGGCGGCGATGGCGGCGTCCTTGGCCGAGGCGCCGATACCGAACAGCCCCAGGCCGGGAACCAGGGCGACGCGCGGCATGGGGTCCAGCTCGGTCTTCTTGATGGTGGCGCGAGCGTTGTTGCGGGCGAAATAGGCGTGGTAGCGGCTTTCGAACGCCGCGATGGCGGCCTCGGCCCCCTTGGCCCAGTCCTCCAGCTTGCCCGCCTCGGGCGCCGGCAGCAGCACCGGCCAGTTCTTGGTGCGGATGGTATGGTCGGGGGTGACGACGCCCTGCTGGGAATAGCGGGCCAGTTCGGCACCGTCCACATAGGCGCGGATGGCGGGGCTGGCGCGGAAATCCATCACCCAGCGCTGATAGGCGCCGTCGCCCCGGTCCAGCGCCAGCAGGCCGCGCAGCACCGGCGCCACCTCGGCCAGCGTGGCCGGATTCCGGGGCAGTCCGGCGGCGGCGACCAGGGGCTTGCGGCCTTTTTCCAGGCGCTGCTCGGCCAGAGTGACCATGGCGATCATGCGCTCATAGGCCTCGCGCGCCGTCGCGCCGAAGGTGAAGATGCCGTGCTTGAGCAGGATCAGCCCCTCGACGCCGGGGTCCTGTTCGTAGACCTCGGCCGCCTTCTTGGCCAGGTCGAAGCCGGGCATGATGTAGGGGACATAGCCCATCTTGGTTCCGAACACCTCGCGGCAGATGGCGTCGCCGTCGGGCAGGTCGGTCAGCGACAGCACGGCGGTGGAATGGGTGTGGTCGATGAAGCGGTGCGGCAGGAAGGCGTGCAGCAGCGTCTCCACCGACGGATTGGGCGACGACGAGGTCAGCAGATTGCCGCGCTGGAAGTCCACCATGTCCTCGTCGGCCAGCCTGTCCAGCCGGCGCAGTTTGAGCAGCGGCGCGAGGCGCACCGCCGGCAGGCCGGCGGGCTCGATGTCGCCCATGTCCCAGCCGGAGCCCTTGACGCACAGAACCTCGACGCTCTCGCCCAGCAGATCGGTCACGTCGGTCTTGCACGAGGTGTTGCCGCCGCCATGCAGCACCAGCCGGGGATCGCCGCCCAGCAGCCGTGTGGTGTAGACCCGCAGGGCCAGATCGCGGTTCACCCCCTGGGGGGCATACTTGGCCACATAGGCATCGGCATCGGCATCGGACCACAGCGATTTCATGGACAACCTCGAAACGGGGGACGCGGGCAGGCGGGATTATTAGCCCGGATTGGGCGATCTGTCACGACCGAGACCGTCTATCTCCTATCAGTTGTTAAGTTCAATGTGAATTAGACACCGGAAGAGCAATTCAACTGCACGTGGCAGCATATAAGGAGACTCGTGCGTAATATAGCATTATATTGCGGATTGTTTTCGTAGATATTGGTAGCTATAGGGAGATTCAATGCATGAAGTACCCCGATAAGTCGTGGTCGAACACCACGGTCAACGCGCAGCAGGCCTTGCAGCTTCTGGGTGAGCCGGTGGATTGGGGGCGGATCCGCGTCGCCCATCTTGACACCGGCATCACCACCCATCCCGCCCTCGGCTCCTGGGTGATGGCGGATCGGGGTGTCAACTACATGAAGCCGGGCGGGCGGCCCTATGATCCCAAGAATTACAACGCCCCCCTCGACTTTCCGGGCCATGGAACCAAAACATGCAGCGTCCTGACCGGCCATGACCCCGCCAGCGGGTTCCGAGGCGTCGCGCCGATGCTGCCGGTGGTGCCTTACCGGGTGACCAATACGGTGTGCTCCTGGCCGGAGACCGGGAGCGGGTCAACATCGCTCAAGCCATCCGCCATGCCATCGACGCCAACGCCTGCTCGGTCATTTCCGTCAGCCTGGGCTATCCCGAGATGCATCCCTGGCACCATGTCGTCGGTGCCGCCGTCGATTACGCCTACGAAAACGGCGTCATCATCGCCGCCGAGGCCGGCGCGACGGAGGACCATATCTGCTACCCCGGCAAATACGTCCGCGCCATCGGAGTCGGCGGCTACAGAGGTGGCGATTCCGGCATCTACCTGGACTACCAGGGACTGAACGGCTTCGTTGATGTCTGGGCTCCGGCCGATCCGGTCTGGCGGGCGCAGACCGAACCCGATGGCGCGTTCGCCTGGTCCTATGGCTACGGATTTTGCGACGGCACCTCGTTCGCCACCCCGCATGTAGCCGGGGCCGCCGCCATGTGGCTGCGTCATCGCGGCGACGCCTTGCTGGACAAATACGGCGGCGCGCTGTGGAAACGGGTCGAAGCCTTCCGCCATCTGCTGAAATCGACCGCCCGCGACATGGGAGCGCTCCCCGGTTTCAGCCGCATCCGGCCCAAGCGGCCAGACGAGATCGCGCCGCCCAAGGGCCTTGCCGACGACGACGGCGACTTCGTGTCGGGGGGGCTCGACATCCTCGCCCTGCTCAAGGCGCCGCTGCCCGAGATCGACGACGGCGCCAAGGCGCCACCCGCCACCGAGCAATGGGGGTGACGACGTCCCGTAACTGGCTTATCTAAGAAAGGAGGAAGACCCACCGGGTTCGTCGCCGGTCCCTCACGGGCGGGAAGTGACCAGGACGGCGGGAAGGCGGGAGAATTTCGCGCGAGGAGACCGGCCGCCCCATGCTCGACACCATGAATGCTTCCATCCTGATCGTGTCGGGTCTGGTGGCGTTGTCCATTTTCTCCAGCCTGCTCAGTTTCCGCATCGGGGCGCCGCTGCTGCTGGTGTTCCTGTGCGTGGGACTGATCGCCGGCGAGGACGGGCTGGGCGGCCTGCATTTCGACGACGTCAACGCCGCCTATCTGATCGGCAGCGTCGCCCTGGCGGTGATTCTGTTCGATTCCGGCTTTCACACCGACATCAAGGCGTTCCGTGCCGCCGCTTGGCCGGCCATGACCCTGGCCAGCCTGGGGGTCTTCGTCACCACTGCCGTGGTGGCGGTGCCGGTCCACCTCCTGCTGCACCTCGGCTGGCTGGAATCGGCGCTGATGGGCGCCATCGCCAGTTCCACCGACGCGGCGGCGGTGTTCTTCCTGCTGCGGGTCGGCGGCATCCATGTGCGTGACCGGGTGCGCTCGACCCTGGAGGTGGAATCGGGCAGCAACGATCCCATGGCCATCTTCCTGACCCTGTCTCTGGTCGCCTTGCTGGCCGGGCATCAATCGGTTTCGGCGGTGCGGATCATCGCCGAGTTCGGAGCCCAGTTCGGGGTCGGCGCCCTGATCGGCCTGGGCGGTGGCGCCCTGATCGTCCTTGCCCTCAACCGCATGGGCTTCGAGCGTGGATTGCAGCCGCTGGCGGCCATCAGCTTGGCGCTGGTGGTGTTCGCCACCGCCGGCGCCCTGCATGGCAGCGGTTTCCTCGCCGTCTACGTCGCCGGTCTGGTGGCCGGCAACGCCCGCATCAACGCCCCCGAGACCATGCGCCGCTTCCAGGACGGCATCACCTGGCTGGCGCAGATCGTCATGTTCCTGACCCTGGGCCTGCTGGCGACGCCGTCGGAATTCCCCGCCTTCGCCCCGGCCGCCCTGGGAATCGCCCTGGTGCTGATCCTGGTGGCGCGGCCGCTGGCGGTGTGGCTGTGCCTGCTGCCGTTCGGGTTCAATCGCAACGAGACCGCCCTGGTCGCCTGGGTGGGGCTGCGCGGCTCGGTGTCGGTGTTGCTGTCCATCGTGCCCATGGTGGCCGGCCTGCCCCATGGCCGGGACTATTTCATCGTCGCCTTCCTGATGGTGTTGGTCAGCCTCAGCCTGCAAGGCTGGACCATCGGTCCGGTTGCCCGCTTTCTCGGACAGATCGTACCCAAGCGCATCGGACCGGTGGAGCGCCAGGAGCTGGAAATCCCCGGCGCCCGCCACGAGCTGGTGGCCTACCACGTGGTGGCGGATTCGCTGGTGGCGCGTGGTCACCGCCTGCCGCGCTGGGCCGAGCCGTCGCTGGTGGTGCGCGCCGACAAATCCTACAGTGCCCATGCCGCCGGCCATCTCAAGCCGGGCGACACCGCCTATCTGTTCGCCCGGCCGGAGCGGGTGCCCCATCTCGACCGCCTGTTCGCCAGCGCCGCGCCGGCGGCCGAGGCCGACCGCCAGTTCTTCGGCGATTTCGCCCTCGCCCCCGCCATCCACATGAGGGAGCTGGCGCAGTCCTACGGGCTGCCGGTGCCGGTCACCGATTTCGAGATGAACGTGGCGCAGTGGCTGATCCGCGAACTGGGCCACGCGCCGGGTACCGGTGACCGGGTGACGCTGGGCGAGGTCGAGCTGATCGTCCGCGCCCTGGACTGGGATGACAGCATTTCCGAGATCGGTCTGGCGGTGGAGCCCACCGCCATCGACAAGCCGAAATTGCCGCTGTTCCAAAGCCGGGCCGAGTTGCGCGGCATGGTCCGGCGTTGGTTTGGAAAAGGAGCACGATGATGACTTTGGTAAAGACCCACCGCCAGCTGATCGACGAAGCCAACGCGGTGATCGAGACCGTTCCCACCGCCGCCGCCATCGCGCTGCACGGCGACCCGGAGGTGGTGTTCGTCGATTTGCGCGACCCGCGCGAACTGGAGCGCGAAGGCATGGTGCCCGGCGCCTTCCATGCCCCGCGCGGCATGCTGGAATTCTGGATCGACCCCACCAGCCCTTATTTCAAGGAGGTGTTCGGCTCGGGCAAGCGCTTCGTGTTCTATTGCCAGTCGGGCTGGCGCTCGGCCCTGGCCACCAAGGCGGTGCGGGAGATGGGCTTGGCTCCCGTCGCCCATGTGGAGGGCGGCTTCCGCGCCTGGAAGGATTCCGGCGGCCCCGTGGGCGAAAAGCCGGTGCACAAGAAGGATTAGCCGGAGCGGAGGGGCTGACGCTCGCGTCAGCCCTCGTCGGCGTCGCCTCGGCTGCTGAGGGCCTTGGCGAGGTCGTAGATGCGTCGCCGCACATCCGGATCGGTGATCGAGTAGTAATTGCGAACCAGCTCCAGCGTCTCGCGGCGCAGCCGGGGGTCGGCCTCGGCGGCGGCGGGCTCTTCCTTCGGCGGCTCGCGCCCCATCTGCACCGGGCTGAGATTGCTGACTTCCACGGCCATGTCGTCGAAGAAGTAAGAGACCGGGACATCCAGCGACCGCGACAAGTCGAACAGCCGCGAGCAACTGACCCGGTTGGCGCCGCGTTCGTATTTCTGAACCTGCTGGAAGGTCAGGCCGATCATCTCGCCCAACTTTTCCTGACTGAGGCCCAACAGGGTCCGCCGCAGCCGCATCCGCGATCCAACGTGAACATCAACCGGGTTCGGGGCGCCCGCCGGTGTGCGGCCGCGATTTGCCTTTCTTCGGGGCATGGTTCCCTCTATTCCATGAAGTGTTCAATACATGCTCTAGTAGTTTTGTAAAGGCAAGAGGGAAAAGGCACTCGAAATAATGGAAAAACCAACTAGAACAGCAGGGCCACACAAACTCGGACCTAGCCTACACATCTTAAGCAACCGTTTGGATGTGTTCTGTCCGCTCTGATGCTCTCGGGACATTGTGTGCGCTCTATAAATCACAGTCAATTCGACCGATACGGTCATTGTATAACTAAAGAATGGTCGGCAGCACTGGAAGGCAATTCAGCCCCGATGTATCGAGCACTACGCAGCTCTTGGCCCAACTCCTCCTTCTCTTAGGGGCAGTGTTCCCGCGGGCGTCTACCGTGCCGCGCTACGCCGAAATGAATAGCGCAGACCAGACTTTCGGCGAGTCACGGTCGTGACTCGCCGGTGCCGGAAGAGCGGATGCTTCGACGCGAAGGGGGAAAGCCGGCGGGTGGCTCAGCCGGCCTTGATGAGGGTGCCGACGCCGTGGGGAGTGAACAGTTCCAGCAAGATGGCGTGGGGCACGCGGCCGTCGAGGATGACAGCGGCATCGACGCCTTGCTCGACCGCGTCCAGGCAGGTCTCCACCTTGGGAATCATTCCGCCCGAGATGGTGCCGTCGGCGATATAGGCCTTCACCTGTGCGGCGGTCATTTCCGGGATCAGGTTGCCCGACTTGTCCAGCACCCCGGCCACGTCGGTCAGCATCAGCAGGCGGCGGGCGCTGATGGCGCCGGCGATGGCGCCGGCGGCGGTGTCGGCGTTGATGTTGTAGGTTTCGCCGGCCGGTCCCATGCCCACCGGGGCGATCACCGGAATGATGTCCGATTCGCGGAAAAAATTGAGGATGTGGGGGGTGATCTCCGCCGGTTCGCCGACGAAGCCCAGGTCCAGCACCTTCTCGATCTGGGAGTCGGGGTCCTTGACGGTGCGGCGCAGCTTACGCGCCCGGATCAGGTGGCCGTCCTTGCCCGACAGGCCCACGGCGAAACCGCCGGCCTCGTTGATGGCCGAGACGATCTGCTTGTTGATCTTGCCCGACAGGATCATCTCCACCACCTCGACGGTGGCCTCGTCGGTGAAGCGCAGCCCGTCCACCCGCGGCGTCTGGATGTCGAGACGCTTCAGCATGGCGTCGATCTGCGGCCCGCCGCCATGGACCACCACCGGATTGATGCCCACCTGCTTGAGCAGGACGACGTCGTGGGCGAACAGCCGCGCCAGGTCGTCGGATTCCATGGCATGGCCGCCGAACTTGATCACCAGCGACTCGTCGGAGAACTGCCGCATGAAGGGCAGCGCCTCGGACAGGGTCTTGGCGCGGTCCAGCCACGCCTTGCGGTCATGCAGGATGTCGGGAGAGTCGGGGGTGTTCATGGGGACACTCCTTGGCTGAGAGTGGTCAATTCGGCCCGCAGTTCGGCGATGCCGAGCCCGGTTTCGGATGAGGTGGCGATCAGGCTGGGATAAGCGGCGACCCGGCCCTTGATCTCGTCGAGGGTGCGGCGGCTGACCTCGTCCAACTCGGAGGCCTTGATCTTGTCCACCTTGGTCAGGACCACCTGGTAAACCACCGCCGCCTTGTCCAGCATGGTCATCATGTCGCGGTCGCTGTCCTTGAGGCCATGACGCGAATCCACCAGGACGATGGCGCGGCGCAGCACCGCGCGGCCCTTGAGGAAGCCGTTGACCAACCGGGTCCATTTGTCCACCAGCCCCTTGGGGGCGTTGGCGAAGCCGTAGCCCGGCATGTCCACCAGGATCAGGCGTTGGCCCAGGTTGAAGAAGTTCAGCTCCTGGGTGCGCCCCGGCGTGTTGGAGGTGCGCGCCAGGGTGTTGCGCCCGGTGAGCGCGTTGATCAGGCTCGACTTGCCCACGTTGGAGCGGCCGGCGAACGCCACCTCCGGCAGGCTGGCGTCGGGTAGGCCGCTCAGGGCGGCGACGCCCAGCATGAAGACGCATTCGCGGGCGAACAGCAGACGGCCAGCCTCGACGAGGCTGGCCTTTTGCGCATCGGCCTGGGCAGCCTCGATGAGGCTGGCCTTTTCCACGTCGGCCTGGGCAGCCTCGATGAGGCTGGCCTTTTCCACGTCGGTCTCGATTGGGGCGGTGCCGCTCAGGACTTGGCCTCCGCGCGCCGCATGATGACCCATTGTTGCAGGATCGACAGCGAATTGCTCCAGGCCCAGTAGATCACCAGCCCCGAGGCGAAATTGGCCAGCAGGAAGGTGAAGATCAGCGGCAGGAACTGCATCATCTTGGCCTGGACCGGATCGGTCGGCTGCGGATTGAGCTTCTGCTGCAGGAACATGGTGACGCCCATGATGATCGGCCAGACGCCCAGATGGAACATGCTGGGCGGATCCCACGGAATCAGCCCGAGCAGGGTGAAGACGTTGGTGGGGTCCTGGGCCGACAGGTCATGGATCCAGCCGTAGAACGGCGCGTGCCGCATCTCGATGGTGACGAACAGCACCTTGTACAGGGCGAAGAACACCGGGATCTGCACCATGATGGGCAGGCAGCCCGAGACCGGGTTGACCTTCTCCGCCTTGTACAGCGCCATCATCTCCTGCTGGAGGCGCATCTTGTCGTCGCCGAAGCGCTCCTGCAGCACCTTGATCTGGGGCTGGAGCTTCTTCATCTTGCTCATGGCCACGTAGGACTTGTTGGCCAACGGGAACATGGCGAGCTTGAGCACCACGGTCAGCGCCAGGATGGCGAGGCCCATGTTGCCCAGCGCGGTATGCAGCATCTGGAGCAGATAGAAGAACGGCTCCGTCAGGAAATAGAACCAGCCGAAGTCGATGGCGTTCTTGAACTGGTATATGCCCAGCTTTTCCGAATAGGCGGTGAGCAGGTTGATTTCCTTGGCGCCGGCGAACAGGCGAAAGCCGGCTTCCTCGGACTTGCCCGGCTCGACGATGCGGGGCTGGGCCAGATAATCGACCTGATACCGCTCGGAATTATCCTGGCGCTGATGGACGAAGCGTCCGGTGAGCTTGGCCCCGTTCGGCGGGATCAAGGCGGCAAGCCAATATTTGTCGGTGATGCCGGCCCAGCCGCCTTCCGCCTCGTAACTGTTGACGCCGTCCTTCTTGAGGTCGTCGTATTTGGTCTGATGGTAGTCGTGGCCAAAATAGCCCAGCGGCCCTTCATGCAGGATGTACATGCCGGCGACCTTGGGGGTGCCGGTGCGCGACAGCAGGGCATAAGGGTGCAGCGACACGGGCTTGGTGCCGTAATTCTCGACCCGCTGGCCGATGGTGAACATGTAGTCGGCGTCGATGGCGTAGGTCCGCACGAAGCGCAGGCCGTCGCCGTTGTCCCAGGTCAGCACCAGCGTGCTGTCGGGGGTCAGCGCCGCGTTGGACGGCGTCGCCCACACCGTTTCGGGACCGGGGACCTTGACCGAGGCATCGGTGGGAACCCAGCCGAACTCGGCCCAATAGGGCTCGGGCGAACCGGCCGGCGACAGCAGGTTGATCTCGGCGCTCTGGTCGCTGGGGGTCTCGCGGTACTTGACCAGGGTCAGGTCGTCGATCCGCGCGCCCATCAGGGCGATGGAGCCATGCACCGAGGGCGTCGTGATGGCGACGCGGCGGCTCTTGTCCAGGGCGGCGGCGCGGGATTCGGTGGCGGCCGCCACGGCGGCGGGCGATCCCGGAATCTGCGGCATGGTGGCCGGAGTGGCCGGCTTGATCTCGGTGGCCGCCTGGTCGGCAGTCGCCTGCGTCGCGGGAACGGGCGGCTTCGACGGCAGAAAATACTGCCAGCCGATCATGATCGCGACCGAAATGGCGATGGCGAGGAAGAGGTTGCGCTGATCGTTCATGACATCCTATCCGGCATTCGGGACGGCGCAGCCTTGCCGCCACATTCGGGGCTTGGTTCAAGGCCTGGGCTTGGTTCGGGAACGGGGTCGTAACCACCGTCGTTCCAGGGGTGGCAACGGCAGATCCGTCGGGCGGCCAGCCACGAGCCGGCCAAGGGGCCGTGCCGGTGGATCGCTTCCATGGCGTAGGACGAGCATGACGGCACGAACCGGCAACTCGCCGGCAGAATCGGCGAGACGACCAGCTGGTACATGCGGATGGTTCCGCGCATCGCCAGGCCGACGGGGTTCATGCCTCTCCTCACGCTTCCTTGGTCGGACTTACGGGCGAACCCCGCAATCCGCCGACACGTTTAAGCGCCGCCACCAAATCCTGCAAGAGAAGAGAATATGGCCGTTCAAGAGTCTCGCGACGGCCGATCACCACATAGTCCAACCCAGGCACGGCTTGGGAGGGAAAGATCTCCCCCACCGCCGCCTTCAGACGTCGTCTGGCCCGGTTGCGACAAACGGCGTTCCCCACCTTCTTGGAAACGGTGAAGCCGACTCGAAGCGAGTCGGCTTGCGATTCCGGTCCGGTGCCGGGCGCCGCCTGAAGAATCAGGCCGGGCGCCGCCCATTTGCGTCTCAAAGCCGCGATGCGCAGGAAATCGGGCCGCTTTTTCAGCCGATCAAGCCGCGCCGTCATGGCCCTGGACGACCCTAGGCAGACAGCTTCTTGCGGCCCTGGCGGCGACGGTTGGCGATGACGCGACGACCACCGACGGTGGCCATGCGAGCGCGGAAGCCGTGGCGGCGGGCGCGGACGAGCTTGCTCGGCTGATAGGTACGCTTCACGGGTGGTACTCCGATACGAACTGGACTTGAAAACGAGCGGACGTATATATGCCGGCGATGCCACAGAGTCAATGCGTGGTGAATGGGCGTGGTGAAGGGGCTTTCTTCACGCTTCTTCGGCGGCGTCCTCGACGGCGTGTTCGACCTCGGCGATCTCGTTTGGGGCGGGGTGTTCGCCGGCCAGCAGCCAGATGACGCCGCCGGGCAGGGCGGTGGCGATGTTGACCAGGGCGAACAGCACCGACAGGGCCAGGGCGGAATGGGATTCGACCCCCACATAGCCGAAGGCCACCACCATGGCGGTTTCCCGCAGGCCGAGGCCGGCGATGGAGATGGGCAGGGTCATGATCAGGATCACCGGCGGCACCAGCACCATGCAGTCGATCATGTCCACATGGAGGCCGAGGCCGCGGGCCAGGGCATAGGCC
>NZ_CAINTR010000098.1 GCF_903853455.1 uncultured Magnetospirillum sp. | reverse complement strand
GATCGCAGCTCTGCTCAACGCCGAGGGCACCTTGACCGACTTAGGGCGGCCTTGGCGTGCTTCGACGGTGCATCAGGTGCTGACCAACGAGAAGTATATCGGCAACAATGTCTTCAACCGCCGATCCTTCAAACTGAAGGCTCAGCGGGTTAGAAACTCGCCGGAAGAGTGGATCCGGGCCGAAGGCGCCTTTACTCCCATCGTCGATATCCGGGAATACCGGGCGGCGCAGGCGATCATTGTCGAACGGGCGCGGCGCTTTTCCGATCAGGAGATGCTGGAGCATCTCAAGACCCTCTACGACCGGCATGGGCGGCTGTCGGGGATCGTCATCAACGAGGTCGAGAATGGCCCCTCCAGCGGGGCCTATCAGCATCGTTTCGGGAGTCTGCTGCGGGCCTATGCCCTGGTGGGCTATACGCCTGAGCGGGATTATCGCCACATTGAGGTCAACCGGCGGCTCCGCCAGATGTTCCCTGCCGCCGTTGAAGACATGCTCCGGCGTATCCGCGACTTGGGCGGCACAGTCCGCCGGGAATTGGAAAGCGGCCTGGTCATCATCAATGACGAGTTCTCCATTTCCCTGGTGATCGCCCGTTGCGAGGAAACCAAGGCGGGGTCGCTTCGATGGACCATCCGGCTGGAGACTGGACTCGCCCCCGATATCACGGTGGCGGCCCGCATGGCGCCGGACAATCGTGAGATTCAGGATTATTACCTGCTGCCAGCCATCGACATGAATGCAGCGAAGCTGCGGCTGGCGGAAGACAACGGTCTGGGCCTCGACATCTATCGCCAAGACAGTTTGGACCGCCTTTACGATCTTACCCGTAGGGTTCCGCTCCGCGAGTTCGCGTGATGGATGGAAACGCCATTCGGATGATTCCGATCGACCGCATCCGGGTTCTCAATCCGCGCAGCCGCAACAGTAAGATTTTCGCCGGGATGGTCGACAACATCTCGACCGTCGGCTTGAAACGTCCGATCACGGTGCGCGAAAATGGGGCCAACGCCGGGGGGACGCGATATGACCTCGTCTGCGGCCAGGGGCGCATCGAAGCATTCCAGGCCATGGGTGAGAGCGAGATCCCCGCCCTGGTCATCCAGGCCACCGAGTCCGAGTGCTACCTTCGCAGCCTGATCGAAAACATGGCGCGGCGGAAGCATACCAACCGGGATTTGCTGACGGCCATCCGCGTCATGGAGGACCGGGGATATTCGCCGACCGCAATTGCCGACAAGACGGGACTGAACTCGGTCTATGTCGATGGCATCCTGGTGCTGTTGAAGAACGGTGAGGATCGTCTCATCGCCGCCGTCGAGCGGGGATGGATGCCCATGTATCTCGCCACCCAGATAGCCCATAGCGATGACACCGCCCTCCAGAACACCCTGCAGGAAGCCTACCAGGAGGGAATCCTCAAAGGGACGCAATTGCTCAAGGTCCGGCGCCTGATCGAACGGCGACGGCTGATGGGCACCGGCTATGGCCGCACCCTGGCAACCAAGGGCCAGCCGAGTATCTCAACCCGTTCACTGGTTCGCGCCTATCAAGAGGAAGTCCGACGCCAGGAAGTGTTGATCCGAAAAGCCGAGATCGGCGAACAACGGCTTTTGTTGCTGACGACCGCGCTGCGCCAATTGCTCTCGGACGAGCACTTTCGCACGCTGCTCAGGGCCGAGGGCTTGGAGGATTTGCCCAAAGTCCTGGCCAATCAGATGAGGTCCGCCCCATGAGTTCCATCCATCTTGGTTTTGAGGCCACGACGATCACGCTGCCGCTGGACCAGATTCTCGCCACCCGAGTTGTCGCCAAAACAATCCTTAAAACCTCCAAGTACCGCACCATCCTGGCTTCGGTGCGCAAGGTTGGTTTGATTGAGCCGCTGGCGGTCTATCCCGAGAAGGCCGACGATGGCCCTCCCCATTACATCTTGCTGGACGGGCATCTCCGTCTCCATGCCCTCAAGGAGATCGGAGCCACGTCAACAATCTGTCTGGTGTCCACCGACGACGAGGGCTTCACCTACAACCGGCGGGTCGCCAGAATGACGGCGGTCCAGGAGCACCGAATGATCCTCCGGGCCATCCAGAAGGGAGTTCCTGCCGAGGAGATCGCCGAGGGCATGGCGATGGACGTCAAGAGAATCCAGGAGCGCCAGCACATGCTGGACCGCATCGCGCCGGAAGTCGCAGAGATGTTGAAGGACCGCATGGTCACACCGGCGATATTTCCGCTGCTGCGAAAAATGAAGCCGATGCGCCAGATCGAGGCGACAGAGATGATGATCCTGGCCAACCGGTTCACGGTTTCCTACGCCAAGGTGCTGCTGACG
>NZ_CAINTR010000097.1 GCF_903853455.1 uncultured Magnetospirillum sp. | reverse complement strand
GCCGTCGGCATTGCCCAGCGGCGTGCGGTCGAAGAACACCGACAGGGCGCCGTCGACCAGGCCGACGATGGGGCCTTCGCACAGCGCGTCGATGACGATGGCCTTCTCGCTGGAGCGCAAGGAATCGGGCGCCTCGGACAGGCCGCCGCCGCCTCCTCCTCCGCCACCGCCGCCTTTGCCGCCACCGCCGCCGCCGAAGCCCAATACTGGCTGGTGGGTCATGGGCCGCCCTTCCAGGTGACCGAGTTGGTGCCGCCGGCCGGATTGGGCGCGATGGCGATGTCGTAGGCTTGGACACTGGCCGAGACGACCTGGGAACCAATGATCAGGCGGCCGTAGAGGATCGGCACCGGATTGCCCTGCTGGGTGGTGTTGACCGGCCCGTTGAACAGGTAGGAGGCGGAATCCAGGCCCTGCCCCTGCCCACGGCTCGTTGTATCGGGGGTCTGCGCCAGCATCTGGGACAGCCCGCCAAGAATGAGGGTGGCGCCGAACGAGAGCGCCATGCCGCCGAGCGTGGTGGTGGTCAACGTGAATCCCAACGTCGCCTCCGGAGCCAGCGCCAAGTCGGCACCGCCGGTGAAGAAGGCGCCGACGACCAGGGCGACGCCGATGAAGATCTGGCCGATGCCGCCGCCGGCTCCGGCTACCACCGGCACGATGCGAATGGTCTCCCGCCCCGGCAGAGCCAGTTCCTCGCGGGACGACAGCGGCATGCGGTCGAGCACGATCCTGAAGCCCGGCCGGTGGGCGACCAGGGCCTGCATGAAGCCGGGCTGGAGCACCGACAGCGCCCGGATGGCGTCCAGCGGACTGGCGACGTCGAGCCAGTGGCGGCGGCCGAAGCGGGCGCCGAAGGCCCCGTGCAGGACGACGGTCTTCAGCATGACGATGCCCCGAGTAGAGAGCGGTGCCGCACCACCTTGCGGGTGGCGCGCCGCCAGCCGCCGCCATAGACGTCGCGCGACGACAGGCGCCCGGCGCAGTGCTGGATGATGACGTCGTCGCCGAGATAGACGGCGCCGTGGTTGATCACCGGGCTGCCGACTTGCATCAGCAGCACGTCATGGGGCCGGAGCGGCGCCGGATCGACCTCGACGAAACCGGCGGCGGCGAAGTTGTCGGCATAGAGGTTATCGCCCCCCAGCCACCATTGCGGCCGGCGGGGAAAGTCGGGCAGATCAATGCCGGCCTCGCGGCGGAAGTGGTCGCGGATCAGGCTGTAGCAATCGAGCACGCCGTGATGGAATGGCCGCCCCACCAGCGGCGCCTCGTATCCCGACGGCTCGAACTCCACCATCCGCCCGGTCGGCCAGTTGACGATCAGCCACGGCACGCTGCCCAACTCGCAGGCGACCAGATCGCCAGCACTGGGCTCGGGCACTAGGTTGGGGTGCGAATGGACGATGCGAATGATCTCGCCCTCGTCCTCGGCAGCGGCGAAGTCGGCCGGGGCGATGACGAATTCCAGCTCGGGGTGGGCCGCCTGGTTGGCACAGGGGCGATAGACCGCCTTACCGCTCCGCACGATGACCACGCCGCAGCATTCCTGGGGGTACGCGGCCTCCGCATGGGCGCGGATGGCGGCCAGTACCTCGTCCTCAAGCGGGGTCACGACACCAG
>NZ_CAINTR010000096.1 GCF_903853455.1 uncultured Magnetospirillum sp. | reverse complement strand
CTGATCCTTGCGCACATAGGACAGGTCATCGAGGATGATCAGGTCGTATTTGTCCAGTTTGTCCAAGGTGGCGGCAAGAGCGAGGTCGCGGCGGGCGGATTGGAGCCGCTGGACCATGTCGGTAGTGCGGGTGAAGAGTAACCACCCCCCCCTTTTTCACTCTCAAGCTGTGCGAGCATAGCCGCACTCCGACACCGGCTCCATGCCGTAAATGCGCCCTGCTGGCCTGCATCGTTCGCATTCCTGCCGTGGGCTCAATCGCCCTTTCCCGCTTCCTCGGGATGGAAGTGGTCGTGGATCTTGCGGGCCATGGTGCGGCTGATGCCCTCCACCGCCTCCAGGTCTTCCGGGCTGGCGGCGGCGACTTCGCGGGCCGAGCCGAAATGGTGGAGCAGGGCCTTCTTGCGCTTGGCGCCGATGCCGGGGACGTCGTTGAGCTGGGACTGGGTCAGGCCCTTGGAGCGCCGCGCCCGGTGGGTGCCGATGACGAAGCGATGGGCCTCGTCGCGCAGCCGCTGGAGGAAATAGAGGACAGGATCGCGCGCCTCCAGCGTCAGCGGCGGCTTGCCGGCCATGAAGAAACGTTCGTGGCCGGCATTGCGGTCCGGCCCCTTGGCGATGCCGACCACGGCGACGTCGTCGATGCCCAATTCCGCCAGCACGCCCAAGGTGGCGTTGAGCTGCCCCTGGCCGCCGTCGATCAGCACCAGATCGGGCCACAACCCCTTGTCCTGGTCGGGATCTTCCTTCTGGGCGCGGGTGAAACGCCGGGTCAGCACTTCGCGCATCATGGCGAAATCGTCGCCCGGCGCGATCTCGGCGGATTTGATGGTGAATTTGCGATAGGCGTTTTTCATCAACCCGTCGGGGCCGGCGACGATCATGGCCCCCACCGCGTCACTGCCCTGGATGTGGCTGTTGTCGTAGACCTCGATGCGCTCGGGCGGCGCGTCGAGACCGAAGGCGGCGGCGACGCCGTCCAGCAACTGGCGCTGGGCGCCGCTTTCGGCCAGCCGGCGGCCCAGCGCCTCGCGGGCGTTGTCGGCGGCCATCTCCACCAGCTTGACCTTGTCGCCGCGCTGGGGGCGAGCCACCACCACCTTGCGTCCGGCCTTTTCCGTGAGCGCCTGGGCGACGATGGCGGCCTCGGCCGGCTCCACGTTGACCAGGATCTCGGCCGGCGGCGCCTTGTCGGCGTAGAACAGCCCCAGGAAGGCGGCCATGATCTCGGGCGGCTCGGCATCCTGGGTATGGATGGGAAAATAGGCGCGGTTGCCGTAATTGCAGCCGGAGCGGAAGAAGAACACCTGGACGCAGACCGATCCGCCGGCCTGGTACAGCGCCACCACGTCCGCCTCCTCCACCTCGGCGGGGTTGATGTCCTGGTGCGCCTGGATACGGGCCAGCGCCCGGATGCGGTCGCGCAGCACCGCCGCCTGCTCGTACTCCATGGCCTCGCTGGCGGCCTCCATGGCGGTGGCGAGGTCGCGCTGGATGCGCTGGCTGCGCCCCGACAGGAAGGCCCGCGCCCCTTCCACCAGCGCGTGGTAATCGTCCCGGCTGATCCGCTCGACGCAAGGGGCGCTGCACCGCTTGATCTGGAACAGCAGGCAGGGCCGGGTGCGGCTGGCGAACATGGAATCCGAGCAGGACCGCAGCAGGAAGGCCCGCTGCAACGCCGCCAGGGTCTGGTTGACCGCCCCGGCCGAGGCGAAGGGGCCGAAATACTGGCCCTTGCGGGTCCGGGCGCCACGATGCTTCATCACCTGCGGCCAATCGTGGTCGTCGGTGACCAGGATGTGCGGAAAGCTCTTGTCGTCCTTCAGCAGGATGTTGTAGCGCGGACCCAGACTCTTGATGAGCGAGCATTCCAGGAGCAGCGCTTCCACCTCGGTATGGGTGGTGACCACCTCCATGGACGCGGTCTCGGCGATCATGCGCTGGAGCCTGAGCGGCAGCCGGTCCGGCTTGGTATAGGCCACCACCCGCTTCTTCAGGCTTTTGGCCTTGCCGACATACAGCACGTCGCCCTTGACGTTGATCATCCGATAGACGCCGGGCGTGCCGGGCAGAGTCGCCAGGACGGCCAGGATCACCGCCACCCCCTGGGCAAGCGGGGCCGTGGTTTCGCGTGGTGAGGGAAGACTTGGGGGCAAGATCATGGCCGGTTGGTATGGGGTTGGGGAGGGACTCGCATGTCACTGAAGTATATTTTTTTGGCGCCGGATTGATTTTCCCTTGCGCTGCGGGATATCCACGATTCGTGTGGATAAGTCTGTTGGCAAGTTTGGGTGATTAGGGGTTCCCCCTAGGTCTTCCTAGGCATTGACCGCTTTGCCTATTTTGTAAGCAAAAAAATAAGTTCGTTGATTTTCAATGCTATAGCGTCTGTCAAGTGTAAACAAATCGCAAACCGCAGCATATTTCGGTAGACAGCCCCCCCTTCGGCAGTGCAGCCCGCCCTTACGGCCCCCCTGTGTAAAACTTAACATTTACGGCCCGTTACAACGGTTTCCGGCGAGTCCTTGGGACCGTTTCGGACGCGTTCCAAAGGCGTAGCGCCCGCCGCGCTCGGGGTATTGCCCTATTCCTCGGGAGACTGACCTCCGGTTGCCCAGGAAAGATGCTGCCCCCCATCCAGCGCGATCATCTGGCCGGTGACGGACGGCGTCGCCAGCAGGAAGCGAATGGTTCGGCAAACTTCCGCCGGCGAAGTGGCGCGCGCCAGCGGCAGCACGGCGACCTGGGCGGCGAATTGCGCGTCGCTCTGGCGCGTGCTGGGCAGCGCCGGGCCGGGGCCGATGGCGACGACGCGGACGCGGGGCGCCAGGGCCAGCGCCAAGGTTTGGGTCAGCGTCCACAGCGCCGCCTTGGACAGGGTATAGGTGGTGAAATGGGGGGTGAGGTTCCACACCCGCTGATCCAGCAGGTTGACCACCACGCCCTCTCCGGTTTCGGGCAGTTGGCGGGCGAAGTCCTGGGTCAGCACGAAGGGCGCCCGCAGGTTGACCTCCATGTGGAGATCCCACGAGCCCCGCGTCGCCCCCAGGGCGTCGTCGCGTTCGAAGGTCGAGGCGTTGTTGACCAGCACCCCCAGCGGCCCCAGGGCCTGGACGGCGCGGGCCACCAGCGGGACGACCTCCTCCTCGCGGGCGAGATCGGCGCCCAGGGCCACGGCCTTGCCGCCCCGCCCGACGATCTCGGCCGCCACCGCCTCGGCCTCGGCGGCCGAACGGGAATAGTGGATCGCCACGGCAAAGCCGGCCTTGGCCAGATCCAGCGCCACGGCACGCCCGATGCGGCGGGCGGCGCCGGTGACGAGGGCGGCGCGCGGCAGGGAGGACGGCAGGAAGGGCGGCGGGACGGGGCTCATGCCCAGAGGATGGCGAAGCCGCCCTCGCATGGCAAGGGGAAGGACGCCACTCCCAGGGCTCCGAACTCCGGTTGCCCAATCGTCACAGCCCGACGGCCGCCATGGCGGTCCGGTTTCAATTTCCGGCGCTTCGTTTGGGGCCTGCGCTGTTATTCACCACGAAGTCACGAAGAGAGCGGAGCGGCGGAAGCACTTTGCGTTCCATCAACGCCTTGATAAATTTATTGCCCGCTGCGCGGATGGAGGGCGGAACGGCGCCACCCGGGAGACCTCTTCGTGCCGTGGTGAAAAAGCAACGCAACCCCCAAACGCAACGGCCTGAATTCACCGCCGTGCGAAAAAATCCGCCGAGTGCGGCGCTTCATCCACTGGAAAGCGAGCCGGTCAGAGCGCCGCGACCGCCTTGGGCATGCCCACATGGTAGCCCTGGCACAGGTCGATGCCGATCTGGCGCAGCAGGTCCAGGGTCTCTTCGTCCTCGACGAATTCGGCGATGGTGATCATGCCGAAGCGGTGGGCCATGGAATGGATATGCTCGACCATGATGCGGTCGCGCTCGTCGGTCACCACTTGGCGGACGAACGAGCCCTCGATCTTGACGTAATCGACGGTGATGTATTTGAGGTAGAGGAAGGACGAGAAGCCGCTGCCGAAATCGTCCAGGGCGAAGGCCAGCCCCTGGGCGCGCAATTCGTTGACCACGGTGATCACGTCGCCGAAATGGGGCAGTGCCTCGCGCTCGGTGATTTCCAGCACGATCCGCCCCGGAGCGATGCCGGCATCGGCCAGACGCTGGGGAATCCGCAGCATCCGTTCGCGGTTGGTCAGGCTCTTGGCCGACAGGTTGACGAAGACCTTGGCCTCGCCCAGGGCGCCCGACGCCATGGCGGCCAGGGCGCCGTCGAACACCGCGTCATCGATCTCGCCGGCCAGTCCCAGTTCCTCGGCCGATTCGATGAAGTCGTTGGCGCAGATCGCCTTGTCGCCATCGACGACGCGGGCGAGAACCTCGTAGGCGGCGACCGAGCCGTCGGCGACGGCGACGATGGGCTGGAAGAACGGCACCAGCCGTCCCTCGGCCAGGGCGGTGCGCACCATCTCGCCCTGACTGAAGATGACCGAGGTGGTGTCGTCGGACTCACCGATGACCGCGACCTGGTTCTTGCCCAGGCGCTTGGCCTTGTAGATGGCCACGTCGGCGGCGATGGCCAGCCGGTGGATGTCGGTGGCATTGTCGGGATAGGCCACCAGCCCGATGCTGGCGGTGATGCGCACGCCCCCCACCGGCAGGCCCAGGGCCAGGTTGGCCACGGTCTGGCGCAGCTTTT
The DNA here is from genome assembly GCF_903853455.1 of uncultured Magnetospirillum sp. GTDB lineage: Bacteria > Pseudomonadota > Alphaproteobacteria > Rhodospirillales > Magnetospirillaceae > Phaeospirillum. Next base: position 19,591 of record NZ_CAINTR010000096.1, on the reverse strand, counting down.
CCGCCACCTTGGCACCCTCGGCCAGGTCGGTCTCGGGCAGCAGGACGGCGAACTCGTCGGCGCCGACCCGGGCGACCACGTCGGTGCGGCGGATCTCGCGATAGAGTACGCTGGCCAGTTCCTTCAGCACCAGATCGCCGATGGGATGGCCGAAGGTGTCGTTGATGTTCTTGAAGTCGTCCAGGTCGATCTGGGCGAGGCAGAAGGAATGGCCGTGCCGCTTGGTGCGCTCGATCTCGTGGTCGAGGAACTCGTCGAACTTGCGGCGGTTGTACAGCCGGGTCAGCGGGTCGCGGACCGACAGGTCCTCCAGCCGGGTCTAGTAGTCCTCGACGGTGTGCAGCAGCTTGTTGAAATACTCGCTGAGGTCGGCGACCTCGGCGATGATGCCGTTGCACTCGACGCGGCGGCTGAGGTCGGTGTGCAGGATGATCTCCTGCATCAGCGCCACCATCTTGGTGATGGGCCGCGCCACGAACATCTTCAGCTTCCAGTACAGCGCCACCGACAGCAGCGCCAGGATGCCGAAGAAATAGGCCAGCACCGTGTTCAGGACGTAATCCAGCGACACCTTCAGGGCGTGAATGGGATAGATGATGTCGATGACGCCGTTGATGTCGCCCTGCTTGGCCCCGGTGTGGCAGGCCAGGCATTCGTCCCGGGCCTTGACCGGATAGAGGTAGCGGATGCCGGTCTGGCCCGGCACCAGGATTTCCTCACCCGAGGCGAAGGCTCTTTGCAGCACCGGGTCGGCGGCGATGATGGCGTTGTCGTCGCCCATTTCGCCGAACTGGGCGCTGACCACCGGCCCGCGGACCACCCGGACCGTCAGGTCGGGCAGGGTGTTTTGCAGGCGGGTGATGACTTCGGAAATCTCGTCCTTGCTCCAGCCTTTGCGCATGGCGGAGTACAGGGTCTCGAAAATCAGGGTCGAGGTCTGGTGGGCTTCGTCGCGGGCGAGATCATGGACGGACTTCTCGCGCACCTGATTGGAGATCAGCAGGACAACGCCGAAGGCCAGCCCCGTCCCGACCAGGGACAGCAGGAAAACCACCCTGGTAATGCTAATCCTGGCCGGCTTCAGAAACGACACGCTCCCCATCCCCCCACACCCGCATAAGGTCTCCACCCGAGGGCAGTGATAGCCTCAAGCCCGCGTCCCTGTCCATGGAATTGGACATGTTTGTAACAAGACGTGTCGAAGGCTGACGGACTTGCCCCGCCACCGCAACCTATCCACAGGTTCTAATCGGGGGGGGGCGGGAAAGCACCCATTCCCTCTCGTCATTCCCGCGAAAGCGGGAATCCATGCATCCGCGCCACGATATCTTGGGTGCGTGGCAGCACCTTGCCGCGCCATGGGCCCCCGCTTTCGCGGGGGTGACGAGGAATATACGCGAGGCAGCCTGGGGCAACCGGGTGTTGGGGAAAAGCCCCGCCGGTCTTATTCCGGCCAGGTGACGATGTGGTAGTCCAGCAGCTCGGCGCGTGATTCGGTGATGACCCGGCCGCGCACCGAGATGCCGGCGCGATGGATGCTGTCGGGGTCGCCCGAGACCAGCGGATGCCACCAGGCCAGCGGCTTTTCCTCGGCCAGCAGGCGGTAGGCGCAGGTGGACGGCAGCCAGCCGATATGCTGGAGCGCCACCGGGCTCAGCTCGACGCAGTCGGGGACGTGGTCCCAGCGCTGGGCGTAGTGCTTGCACTTGGCGGTGCCGATGTTGAGGAGCCGACACGCGACCTCGGTGTAATGCACCCGGCCGGTGTCGGCGTCCTCCACCTTGTGCAGGCAACAGCGACCGCAGCCGTCGCACAGGCTTTCCCACTGCTCCCGGGTCATGGCGGCGAGCGGGGTGGTCTGCCAGAACGGCGGACTACGCGTCTCGGCTCTGGGCGTGGGTGCGGATGAACTCGCGGACATGGGGATAGACCTCTTCGCGCCAACGGCGGCCATTGAAGACGCCATAATGACCCACTTTGGGCTGGAGGTGGTAGCGTTGCATATGGTCGGGCAGGTTGGTGCACAGGGCGTGCGCCGCCTTGGTCTGGCCGACGCCGGTGATATCGTCCTTCTCGCCCTCGACGGTCAGCAGGGCGGTACGGCGGATGTGCGACGGATCGACCTTGCGCCCGCGCGAGACCATGATGCCGCGCGGCAGGTGGTGCTCCTGGAACACCTTGCGGATGGTCTCCAGGTAATACTCGGCCGGCAGGTCCATCACCGACAGGTATTCGTCGTAGAAGCTCCGATGCTCCTCGGCCGAATCGCCGTCGCCCTTGACCATGTTCTGGAACAGCTTCACGTGTTCGCCCACATGGCGCTCGAGATTCATGCTCATGAAGCCCTGCAATTGCAGGAAGCCGGGATAGACCCGCCGGCCGCGTCCGTCATGGTTGGGGGGCACGGTGTGGATCACGGTGCGCTCGAACCACGAGAACGGCTTGGTGGTGGCCATCTCGTTGACCTTGGTCGGGTTGGCCCGCGTGTCGATGGGACCGCCCATCAGGGTCATGGAGCGGGGCTGGCAGGGATGGTCCTCGGCGGCCATGATCGAGACCGCCGCCATCACCGGCACCGATGGCTGGCACACCGCCACGATATGGGTGTCGGGACCGAGGAAAGTCAGCAGCTCGATCAACTGGTCCACATAGTCGTCCAGGGTGAAGTCGCCCTCGCTCAGCGGCACGTGGCGGGGATCGACCCAGTCGGTGATGTAGACCTCGTGCTCGTGCAGCAGGGTTTCGACCGTGCCGCGCAGCAGGGTGGCGAAGTGGCCCGACATGGGCGCCACCACCAGGACCTTGGGGTCGTCGCGTCCCTCGACCTGACGCTGGAAATGCAGCAGCTGACAGAACGGCTTGTCCAGCGCCACCACCTCGGTCACCGCCACCTGCTGGCCGTCCACCGTGGTGAAGGGCAGGTTGAACGGCGGCTTGGGATAGCGCCGCGTGGTGCGCTCGATCAGCTCGGCCCCGGCGGCCATGGCGCGGCCGAAGCGGGTGTAGGCGACCGGCATCCACGGATGGCTGTAGACGGTCTGCATCGCCTCGGCGAACATGCGCATGGGCTTGAAAGCGTGGTGTTGCATTTCGTGCAGGTGATAGAGCATCCCCAATGACCTCGGCTGAATGTGACGGGGCGGTGAATATTTTGTTGCACAAAATGGGAAAACCTCGCAACAAAATTATTCAGCATTGCGATGCGTATTTAGCCTTGACGCGGCGAATAAAGCATGCTGCGTCGCAATATAGTGGAGTTCACGTCCGATCGACGAGGTGAATGAACGACCCTGCCATGCGCCCGTCGGTTAGCCCGCACGTCCCCAGATCGGCGCCGCCGGCATCATGGATGCGGAACAGCGGCTCGCCCCGCTCGGTCAGGACGGTGGCGTAGTGGAACTCGTGTCCCCGGAAGCCGTCGCCCGCCGATCCCAGCACGCCGGCATGGCACAGCGCGGCGCGGCGATAGCCCAGATGCAGTTTGCGCTGGGCGAAGGAGGTCTCCAGCCCCAGCAGCCCGGCCATGGCATGATTGGTGCCGGCCGCATCCACCAGGGTGCGGCCCATCACCATGTAGCCGCCGCACTCGCCCAGCACCGCCGCGCCGCGCTGGGCGGCGGCGCGCAACCCGTGGAGGAAGCGGGCATTGGCGGCCAGCCTTCCGGCATGCAGCTCAGGGTACCCGCCGGGCAGATAGACCGCGTCGGCCGCCGGGTCGGGGGCCTGATCGGCCAGCGGCGAGAAGGGATGGATCTCGGCGCCGGCGGCGCGCCAGCCGTCCAGCAGGGCGGGGTAGGCGAAGGCGAAGGCGGGGTCGGCGGCCACCGCGATGCGGCTTCCCAGCGGCGGCACCGGCGGGGTGGCGGTGGCGGGCTTCAGGCGCGACGGCTGGGCCAACGCCAGCAGGGCGTCCACGTCCAGGCACCGCTCCATCAGGGCGGCGGCGCCGTCGAGGAAGGCGGCGAGGTCGGGCCGCTCGCAGGCCTGCACCAGCCCGAGATGGCGGCTGGGCATCTCCAGCCCGGCATCGGTGGGCAGGAAGCCGAGCAGACGCACCTCCGGGCAGGCCCGCCGGCAGGCGGCGGCGATGGCGGCGCGGTGGCGCTCGCCCGAGACTCGGTTGAAGATGACGCCCTTGACCGCGATGTCCGGGCGCAAGTGGGCGAAGCCGGACAGCACCGCCGCCGCCGAGCCGGTCATGCCGCGGGCATCGACCACCAGGATCACCGGCCAGCCGGTCAGGGCGGCCAGTTCGGCGGTGCTGCCGTCGGCCTCGCCGGGGGGAACCAGGGCGCCGTCGAACAGGCCCATGACGCCCTCGCACACCACCAGCTCGGCATCGGCGGACAGCCGGGCCGCCAGCGCCGCCACCGTCGCCGGCCGCATGGCCCAGCCGTCCAGGTTGTGGCACGGCCGTCCCGAGGCGGCGGCGTGGAAGGCGGGATCGATATAGTCGGGTCCGATCTTGGCCGAGGCCACCTTCAGGCCACGCCGGGCCAGCAGGCGCAGCAGCCCCAGCACCACCGAGGTCTTGCCGCTGCCCGAGGACGGCGCGGCGACGATGAAACCTTCAGCCAATGTATTTCTTCAGCCCGGCCACCAGTTCGTCCACCGAGATGCCGTGGGTGAAATGGGCGATGAAGCGGCCGTCGGGTCCCATCAGATAGAGGATGGCGGAGTGGTCGACGGTGTAGTGGTCGGGGGAATCGCCCTTGACCTTGGCGGCGTAGACCTTGAACGCCTTGGCCACCTTGGCGATGTCGTCGGGTGAGCCGGTCAGGCCCTGGATGGTGGGGCCGAAGGCCTCGACATAGGTCTTCATCACCTCGGGCGTGTCGCGCTCGGGATCGACGGTGACGAAGATCGGCACCACCTTGCTGGCGAAGGTCGGCCCCAGCTTGTCCAGGGCGCCGGCCACCGTGGACAGGGTGGTGGGGCAGACGTCGGGGCAATAGGTGTAGCCGAAGAAGATCAGCATGTAGCGATTGCGGAAATCGCGGTCCGACACGGTCTTGCCGGTCTGGTCGGTCAGGGTGAACGGCCCGCCGATGGCCGGGATTCCCTTGCCGGTGTCGGTGGTCTGGCCGCTCCAGATGACGATGCGGACGCCGATCACCACGAAGGCAATCACGATCACGGCCATCAGGGCGATCAAGGTCCGCGACACTCTCATCTGGCTCTCCCCGTCTTTGATATCGGCGCGCCACTCCCGTGGCTCGCCTATTGCCCCTCAATCGCCGGGCGCTCGCGCTTGGCTTTCGCCGCATGAGCGGCGGCGGCCCTTGGCCTTGCCTCCAAACGATTCGGTCGTTCGTCGGGGCTAGAGCAACTGCCAGGCCATGAAGCCCAGCACGCCCGCGTTCAACACCAACAACACCGGCGCCAGCCGTAACAGCGGCCCCCGCCAGTGAGTCACCGCCGCATGGCCGACCGCTCCCACCACCACCAGCATCGGCACCGTGCCGGCGGCGAAGGCCAGCATGCCGGCGGCTCCGGCGATGGCGTTGCCGCCCGCCGCTGCCGCCGCCAGGGCGGCATAGAGCAGGCCGCAGGGAATGAATCCCAGCGCCACGCCCAGCAGCCAGCCGCGCAGTCCGAACGGGTTGGCGAACAGCGGTCGCGCCAGCCGGCCGACGCGGGCCGACCACAAACTTTCACCACCGCCCCCGGCGAGGCCCTTCAAGCTCGGCACCGCCAGCGCCAGCAGCGCCAGGGCGGCCAGCACCAGCAACCCGGCGGCCAGCCAGCGGAAGCCGGCGGCGCCGCCCAGAATACCGGCGAAGGAAGCTCCCAGCGCTCCCAGCGCGGCATAGGTGGTGGCGCGGCCGAGATGATAGGGCACCAGCGCCGCTCCCGCCAGTCTCCGCATTTCGCTCATGTGCTCCAGCGGGATCGCCTCCAGCCGGGCGGCGACTTGGGACAGCACGAAGGGGCCGCACATGCCGCCGCAATGGCTGAGGCTGCCGATCAGGCCGGTGAGGAACAGGCCGCCGAACAATCCGCCGCGTCCATCGACTCCGGCCCGGCAGATGGCGGCGCCGGAATGGAGCAATTCGCCGAGCTCGATCATTGCGGCCGCCACCAATCCAGCCGGGCCCGCAATCCCACCACCGCGCCCAGCACCAGCAGGGCCGGCGGCTTCAACTCCGCCGTGGCCACCGCCGCCACCAGTCCGCCCAGGGTGGTCTCCACCACCTTTTGCTGGGGGGTGGCGGCGTCGCACACCACCGCCGCCAACTCGTCGGGCCGGCGGCCAGCGGCCAGCAGCCGCGCCACCATGCGGTCGAGATGCTTGAGCCCCATGTAGAACACCATCACCGGCGCCCCCTTGGCCAGGGCGTCCCAGTCGAATCCATCGGGAATCTCGCCGTCGGCGCCATGGCCGGTGACGAAGGCCACTGCCGAATTGGTGTCGCGCGCGGTGGCGGGAATGCCGGCATAGGCCAGACCGCCGATGCCGGCGGTGATGCCGGGCACCACCCGAAAGCCGATGCCGGCATCGGCCAGGGCCAAGGCTTCTTCCGGCCCTCGGCCGAACACGAAGGGGTCGCCGCCCTTCAACCGCAGCACCCGCAGGCCTTGGCCGGCAAGGGTGATCAACCGGTCGGTAATATCGGATTGGCGGGCCGAGGACTGCCCGCCGCGCTTGCCCATGGCCTCCACCACCGCTTCGGCGCGCGCCAGGGCGAGGACGCGCGGGTCCACCAGGGCGTCATGGATGACGTGGTCGGCGCCACGCAAGGCATGCAGCGCCAGCAGCGACAGCAGGCCGGGATCGCCAGGTCCGGCGCCCACCAGCCACACCGTGCCGGCCTCGAACGGCGGCAGATCGAACGGAAGGTCAAGCATGGGCCGCAGTATAGGGATTTGACCGAAATCGACCGCATGTATTTTCGGTAAGGGAGGGGGTAAAGTCCGCCCCATGACCGAGACCCCGCTTCGCAAGGGATGGACCACCGGCGCCTGCGCCGCCGCCGCCGCCAAGGCGGCCTATACGGCGCTGACCGGCGGCGGCTTTCCCGATCCGGTCACCATCCGGTTGCCGCGTGGCGAGACCCCGTCCTTCGCCTTGTCGCGCCAAAGTCTGGTCGCGGGCCGTGCCGTGGCCGGGGTGGTCAAGGATGCCGGCGACGATCCCGACGTCACCCACGGCGCCGAGATCGTCGCCATGGTCGAGACGGCGCCCGCCGGCTCCGGGGTGGTGTTCCGGGCCGGCGAGGGGGTGGGAACCGTCACCCTGCCCGGCCTGCCGATCCCGCCGGGCGAGCCGGCCATCAATCCGGGGCCGCGCCGCCAGATCATGGACAATCTGGGGCCGGCCGACGTGGTGGTGACGCTCTCCATCCCCGGCGGCGCGGCGCTGGCCGCCAAGACCCTCAACGCCCGCCTCGGCATCATGGGCGGCCTGTCCATCCTCGGCACCACCGGCATCGTCCTGCCCTATTCCTGTTCCGCCTGGGTTCACTCCATCCATCGCGGCATCGACGTCGCTCGTGCCCTGGGGCTGGACCATGTGGTCGCCACCACCGGCAAGACCTCGGAGGCCACCGCCCGCCGACTGCTGGGACCGCCCGAGCAGGCTATGATCGACATGGGCGACATGGCAGGCGCCGTGCTGAAATATCTCCGCCGCGCCCCGGTCAAGCGGCTGACCCTGGTGGGCGGCTTCGCCAAGCTGGCCAAGCTGGCCGCCGGCCATCTCGACCTGCATTCGGGGGCGTCGCGGGTGGATGTGGCTTTTCTCGCTGCCCTGCTGGCCGAACTGGGCGGCGAGGTCCCGCCCGGCGCGGCGGCCTCGGCCGGGCAGATGCTGGCCCTGGCCGGCGACCTTCCCTTGGGCGACCGGGTGGCGCGGCGCGCCCGCGAAGTGGCGCTGGCGGTGCTGTCGGGCGGCACCGAGGTCGATGTCGTCGCCATCGACAGGACGGGAAACGTGGTGGGAAGAAGTGGTTAGAGTCCTCATCCTCGGCGGCACTGCCGAGGCTGCCGCCCTGGCCCGCGCGGTGGCCGGTCGGGTGGAGGTCGTCTCCTCCCTGGCCGGTCGCGCCGGTCTGCCCGATCTGCCGGGGCGGGTGCGGGTCGGCGGCTTCGGCGGCGCGGCGGGGCTGGAGGCCTATCTGCGGGCCGAGGCCATCGAGCGGGTGATCGACGCCACCCATCCCTTCGCCGCCCGCATCTCCGCCCATGCCGAGACCGCCTGTCGGGCGGCGGGGATTCCCCGGCTGGTGCTGACGCGCCCGGAATGGCCCCGTTGGCCGGAGGATCGCTGGACCCTGGTGGACAGTGTCGCCGAGGCGGCGGCGCGGCTGCCCGGTCTCGGCAGGCGGGCCTTCATCACCGTGGGAGCGGGGGAGGTGGCGGGCTTCGCCGCCGTGCGGGGCGTGTGGCTGCTGGTGCGGCTGCTGAAGGATGAACCCCTGCCGCTGGCCGATTACCACGTCGTCACCGGCCGGCCGCCCTTCAGCGTCGAAGCCGAACAGGCGTTGATGCAAGCGCACGGGATCGATGTCCTGGTGACCAAGGCCTCGGGTGGCGACGCCACATCGGCCAAGATCGCCGCCGCCCGGCTGTTGGGATTGCCGGTGCTGATGATCCGCCGCCCACCGCCGCCCGCGGGCGACAGCGTGGACAGCGTGGCGGCGGCGGCGACGTGGCTGGAAGGTCTATAAAACGTACCTATGTTCGTGCTATGAATGGTGCTTGAATTAGTGCGATGGTGTGGACATGACCCATGTGATCCTGGCGGAAATGACGGCAAGCGTTTCCGAATTGAAGCGCAACCCCATGGGGACGGTGGCGGCGGGCGAGGGCGCTCCGGTGGCGATTCTCAACCACAATGAACCGGCCTTCTATTGCGTTCCGGCCAAGGCCTATCAGGCGATGCTGGATCGTCTGGACGATCTGGAACTGAACGCCCTGGCCGAGTCCCGCAAGGACCAGCCCGTCATCAGGGTGACGTTGGATGAGCTTTGAGCTTGGCTTTCTCGACGAAGCCCTGAAGGAATGGCGCAAGCTGGACAGCGCCACGCGCGAGCAGTTCAAGAAGAAGCTGGCGGAGCGGTTGGACAATCCCCGTATTCCATCCGCCAAGCTCTCGGGGCATCCGGATCGCTACAAGATCAAGCTGCGCAGCGCGGGTTACCGTCTGGTCTACGAGGTTCGCGATGCCGAGGTGGTTGTCGTCGTCATCGCCGTCGGCAAGCGCGACCGCAGTTTGGTCTACAAGGCGGCGGAAAGCCGTTAGGCCTTCCCCGGCCGCAGCACATGGGTGTGGTCGGCGGCGTAGAGCCTTGAATCGGTGAAGTCGGCGCCTTCGCCCAGCACCCGGCCCACCAGAATCAGGGCGGTGCGGGTCAGGCCGGCGGCTTTGACCTTGTCGCGGATGTCGGCCAGGGTGCCGTGGATGAAGGCCTGGTCCGGCCAACTCACCCGGAAGGCCACCACCACCGGGCAGTCGGCGCCGTAGAGCGGTTCCAGCTCTTTCACCACATGGGCCAGATTGGTCACCGACAGATGGATGGCCAGCGTCGCCCCGCTCTTGCCCAGCGTGGTCAGGTCCTCATGGTTGGGCATGGCCGAGGAGCGCACCGAAGTCCGCGTCAGGACCACCGTCTGGCTGATATCGGGCAGGGTCAGCTCGGTGCAGAGCGCGGCGGCGGCGGCGGCGAAGGCCGGAACCCCCGGTGTCACGTCATAGGCGATGCCGAGCGCGTCCAGCCGGCGCATCTGCTCGGCGATGGCGCCGTAAATGGACGGATCGCCGGAATGGACGCGGGCCACGTCCAGCCCCTGGGCATGGGCGGCCACCATTTCAGCGATGATCTGGTCGAGGTCCAGCGGCGCGGTGTCGATCACCTGGGCCGAGGGCATGGCCTCGGCGACGATCTCCGGCGGCACCAGCGACCCGGCATACAGCACCACCGGGCAGTGGCGGATCAGGTTGAGACCGCGCACGGTGATGAGGTCGGGAGCGCCCGGCCCGGCACCGATGAAGTGAACTTTCATGCTTTCCCGATCCTATTTCCCTCTCCCAGCGGGAGAGGGTGCCCGAAGGGCGGGTGAGGGAGAGTTGGCGCCACAGAAGAGCAGCGTCCGGCAATTCCCCCTCACCCCGGCCCTCTCCCCAAGGGAGAGGGAGGTGGTCTAGTGGCTATGGCCACAGCCGCAACCGCCGCCGGCCGGCTTGGACTTGAGCGCGGCGACGCCGGGCAGGTCCTTGCCTTCCAGCCATTCCAGGAAGGCGCCGCCGGCGGTGGAGACGTAGGAGAACTGATCCTCCACCCCCGCCTTGGCCAGGGCCGAGACGGTGTCGCCGCCGCCGGCCACGGTCAGCAGCTTGCCCTGCTTGGTGCGCTCCGCCGCCCATTGGGCGACGGCATTGGTGGCGGCGTCGAACGGCTTGATCTCGAAGGCGCCGAACGGGCCGTTCCACACCAGGGTCTTGCAGCCGCCCAGACGGTCGATCACCGCCTCGGTCGAAGCCGGGCCGGCGTCGAGAATCATCATGTCGGCGGGAACCGCGTCGATGGAGACCACCTTGTTGGCGGCGTTTTCGGCGAATTCGGCGGCGACCACCGCGTCCACCGGCAGGACGATGTGGCAATGGGCCGCCTTGGCCTTGTCCAGGATCTCGCGGGCGGTGTCGGCCATCTCCTTCTCGCACAGCGACTTGCCCACCTGCTTGCCTTGGGCGAACAGGAAGGTGTTGGCCATGCCGCCGCCGATGATCAGGTAGTCGACCCGGCTGACCAGGTTGCCCAGCAGGTCCAGCTTGGTGGAGACCTTGGCGCCGCCGACGATGGCGGCCACCGGCTTTTCCGGATGCTCCAGCGCCTTGCCCAGCGCTTCCAGTTCGGCCTGCATCAGGCGGCCGGCGGCGGCCGGCAGCAGATGGGCGAGGCCCTCGGTGGAGGCATGGGCGCGATGGGCGGTGGAGAAGGCGTCGTTGACATAGAGGTCGCCCAGCGCTGCCAGCGCCTTGGCGAAGCCGAAATCGTTCTTCTCTTCCTCGGGATGGAAGCGGACGTTTTCCAGCAGGGCGATGTCGCCGTCCTTCATGGAGGCGATCAGCTTTTCCGCCTCGGGCCCGATACAGTCGTCGGCCCAGGCCACCGGCTTGCCCACCGCCTTGGCCAGCGGCGCGAGCAGGAGCTTCTGCGAGTATTTCTCCTCGCGGCCCTTGGGGCGGCCGAAATGGGTCAGCACGATCACCTTGGCCCCCTTGGCCGCCAGCTCGGTGAGCGTGGCCGCCGAGCGGTCGATGCGGGTGGTGTCGGTGACCTTGCCGTCCTTGGCGGGAACGTTGAGATCGGCGCGGACCAGCACCCGCTTGCCCTTGACGTCGAGATTGTCGATGGTCTTGAACATGGGATGTCCCCTTTTGTCTTAGGCGGCGTGATTAAAGACCGTCTCCCTCTCGTCATTCCCGCGAAAGCGGGAATCCATGTGTCCGCACCATGGACCCCCGCTTTCGCGGGGGTGGTGACGAGGGAAAGGGATAAGGCTGGTGCTTCCGCAGCCTTAGGTCTTGGCGACGTGCTGGAGGAAACGCAGCATGTTGCAGGTGTAGCCGTACTCGTTGTCGTACCAGGCCACGACCTTGACGAAGGTGCCGTCCAACTGGATGCCGGCATCGGCGTCGAAGATGGAGGGCAGGTTGCAGCCGACGAAGTCGGTGGAGACCACCTTCTCGTCGGTGTAGCCCAGCACGCCCTTCAGCGCGCCTTCCGAGGCGGCCTTCATGGCCTTGCAGATGTCCTCGTAGGCGGCGTCCTTGGTCAGTTCGACGGTGAGGTCGACCACCGAGACGTCCGAGGTGGGAACGCGGAAGGACATGCCGGTCAGCTTCTTGTTCAGCTCGGGCAGGACCTTGCCCACCGCCTTGGCGGCGCCGGTGGAGGACGGGATGATGTTCTCCAGGATGCCGCGGCCGCCGCGCCAATCCTTCGAGGACGGGCCGTCCACGGTCTTCTGGGTGGCGGTGGCGGCGTGGACGGTGGTCATCAGACCGCGCTTGATGCCCCAATTGTCGTTCAGCACCTTGGCCACCGGGGCTAGGCAGTTGGTGGTGCAGGACGCGGCGGAGACGATCTTCTCGCCGGCATACTTGGCGTGGTTGACGCCATAGACGAACATGGGGGTGTCGTCCTTGGACGGAGCCGACATCAGAACCTTCTTGGCGCCGGCCTTAAGGTGCTTCTCGGCGGTGTCGGCCGACAGGAACAGGCCGGTGGACTCGATGACGATGTCGGCCTTGACCTCGTCCCACTTCAGCTCGGCCGGGTCCTTCACCTGGGTCAGGCGAACCTTTTTGCCGTTGACGATCAGGTTGCCGCCCTCGACCGAGACCTCGCCGGCGAAGCGGCCGTGCACCGAGTCGTACTTCAGCATATAGGCGAGATAGTCGGGTTCGAGGAGGTCATTGATGCCGACGATCTCGATCTCCGGAAATTCCTTCGCCACGGCGCGGAACACCATGCGACCGATGCGGCCGAAACCGTTGATACCGACGCGAACAGTCATATTTACCTCCACTAGGTCCGACTCGACGTTTAGGCAGGCACGCCCTGGCGAGGGGCTGGGTGGGTGGCGCCGGCGCGGATGAGGCATCGCGCCCAGGCCTGCGAAGTCGGGAAACCATATTGCACAGAGTCCGGCCCGAATCCAGCCCTCAAACGGCAGTATAATCAATCTTAGGTATCGCAAGGTGACATCGGCGTGACATCCCACCCCAATGGACGGCAAATGCTCTACCCCGCGTGGAGGTCAAGTAATATCCGGATGGATTGGAGACAATGGCTTGTTCTGTCCTGACCCGTCCCAGAGGTTATATATTTCGCCGCGGCGCAACATTTTTGTGCGGGTGTGTCAATTAACTGTAATTCTGACAGTGATCGGCCTTGGACACGGAGTGCCGCAACTCTTTCTTGGAAAAAGGGGGCCTGCCGCTCCGGCGTGGTGCGAGGCGGTTCGATGACAACCCTCTTGCCTCCGTCTTCGATTTGGCTATAGTGGCGCCTAGACACATTCTTACGTACCCGCTCGACGGGATTGTGAGGGTGGGCCATCGGCCCACTTTTTTTCGTTTTTAGGGACCGATAGGTCGCAAGGCGACAGGGTATGGATCTTCAAAACCGTTTGGAGGCCCTGATAGCGCCGTCTCTCGACGCCATGGGCTACGAGTTGGTTCGCGTGCAGCTGCAAGGCAAGCAGCGACTCACGCTCCAGATCATGGCGGATCGCAAGGACGGGGTGATGATGGCGGTGGAAGACTGCGCCGACATCAGCCGCTCGCTCTCGGCCCTGCTCGATGTCGAGGACCCCATCTCGGGGGCCTACTCGCTTGAAGTCAGTTCGCCGGGCATCGACCGGCCGCTGACCCGGGCCAAGGACTTCGAACAGTGGGCCGGCTTCGAGGCCAAGCTGGAAGCAGCTCAGCCGATCGAGGGACGCAAGCGGTTCAAGGGCAAATTGTTGGGTCTGGACGACGGGGGCAATGTGCGCCTCGCCATCGAGACCGGAGAGGTAGCCATTCCCTTCGCGGATGTCAGGGGCGCCAAGCTGGTGCTCAACGACGAGCTGATCGCCGCGACCACGAAGGCCCAGGAAGAAGACTGAGGACGAATTAGACAGATGGAACGGATCGCAGCACTTCCCCGCCCCGAACTCCTCCAGGTGGCCGACGCCGTCGCTCGCGACAAGGGCATCGACCGCGACGAGGTTCTCGAAGCCATGGAGCAGGCCATTCAGAAGGCCGGTCGCTCCAAGTATGGTCACGAGCACGACATCCGCGCCCATATCGATCGCAAGACCGGCGAGATCCACCTCGCCCGCTACATCGAAGTGGTCGAGGAGGTCGAGAACGAAGCGACCCAGCAGACCCTGAAGCAGGTTCTGAAGAAGAAGCCCGACGCCGTCGTCGGCGACTTCCTGGTCGATCCGCTGCCGCCCATCGATTTCGGTCGCATCGCGGCGCAGACCGCCAAGCAGGTCATCGTCCAGAAGGTGCGTGACGCCGAGCGGACCCGCCAGTTCAACGAATACAAGGACCGCATCGGCGAGGTCAGCAATGGCCTGGTCAAGCGGGTCGAGTTCGGCAACGTCATCGTCGATCTGGGACGGGCCGAGGCGCTGCTGCGCCGCGACGAGCTGATCCCGCGCGAGACCTTCCGCACCGGCGACCGCGTGCGGGCCTATATCTACGACGTCCGCGCCGAGCCGCGCGGCCCGCAGATCTTCCTGTCGCGCACCCATCCCGTCTTCATGTCCAAGCTGTTCGCCCAGGAAGTGCCGGAGATCTACGACGGCATCATCGAGATCAAGGCGGTCGCCCGCGACCCCGGCTCGCGGGCCAAGATCGCCGTGCTGTCCCACGATTCCTCCATCGACCCGGTCGGCGCCTGCGTCGGCATGCGCGGCTCGCGCGTCCAGGCGGTGGTGGCCGAGTTGCAGGGCGAGAAGATCGACATCATCCAGTGGTCGCCCGACATCGCCACCTTCGTGGTGAACGGTCTGGCCCCGGCCGAAGTCACCAAGGTGGTGATGGACGAGGATGCCGGCCGCATCGAAGTGGTGGTGCCCGACGACCAGCTGAGCCTGGCCATCGGCCGGCGCGGCCAGAACGTGCGTCTGGCCAGCCAGCTGACCCAGTGGAACATCGACATCCTGACCGAGGCCGAGGAATCCGAGCGTCGCACCGAGGAATTCCGCTCGCGCTCCAACATGTTCATCCAGGCGCTTGACGTGGACGACGTCATCGCCCACCTGCTGGTGACCGAAGGCTTCTCGTCGGTCGAGGAAGTGGCCTATGTGCCGCTGGACGACATCGCCGGCATCGAGGGCTTCGACGAGACCGTCGCCGACGAATTGCAGGGCCGCGCCCGTGGCTTCCTGGCCGAACAGGACGAGCGCTACGACCAGATGCGCAAGGATCTGGGCGTCGCCGACGAGATGGCCGCCATCGAGGGGCTCGCGCCCTCCATGCTGGTGAAGCTGGGCGACAAGGGGATCAAGACCCTGGACGACCTCGGCGACCTGGCCAGCGACGAGCTGATGGACATCGTCGGCAAGGACGGGCTGACCGAGGACGAGGCCAATGCCGTGATCATGGCGGCCCGCGCCCATTGGTTCGAAGGCGAGGGCTGAGGAGTCGGAACGGGACGGACGGAATGACCGACGATCCGAGCGACACTGGGCCGAACGACGAGGGCCTTCTCGACGACGAGGAGCCCGAGGTTGAGGAGACGGGACCGGAGCGGCGTTGCATCGCCACCGGCACCGTCCGCCCCAAGGTGGAGTTGCTGCGCTTTTCCGTCGCGCCCGACGGAACCGTGGTTCCCGATCTGGGCCATATCCTGCCCGGACGGGGAATCTGGTTGAGCGCCAGCCGGGATGTGGTAAATACGGCCGTGGCGAAAAAGCTGTTCGCCAAGGCCGCCCGCCGGCAAGTCGGCATGCCGCCCGATCTGGCTGATCGGATCGAGGCATTGCTGGTTCGCCGGTGTCTGGACACGGTCGGTTTGGCGCGTCGCGCCGGTCAGGCCGTCATGGGGTTCGAGAAGGTGTGTGCCGAAGTCCGATCCGGACGCGCCGGCCTTCTCTTCGCAGCCCGCGACGCAGGCCGGGACGGGCGCGAAAAAGTCCGCGCCCTGGCCGGAAGCGGCCTCGCGGTGATCGAGCTTTTCGACGGCGCCGAACTTGGCTCCGTTTTCGGCCGTGACGCGGCCGTGCATGTTTGTTTGTCCCCGGGCAAGCTGGCCCGCCGCCTGATCGAAGAGTCCGGCCTGTTGGCGGGGTTTCGCGAAGGCGAACCCGGCCGATCGGCCGGGAGTGCGTGATTTCTATTGGGGTTTTTCGGTGGCATTCCAGCCACCATTCTGGCCGCGTGAGAGACGAAGTCCTACATGAGCGATGATCAAGAGCGTAAGGCCCCGCTGAAGTTGTCCCAGCCGGGCAAGCTGGAACTGAAGAAGACGGTCGAGACCGGACAGGTCCGACAGAGCTTCTCCCATGGCCGGTCGAAGGCCGTGACGGTCGAGGTCCGCAAAAAGCGTACCTTCACCAGTGCCGGCGGTTCCATGCATGAGGTCAAGGACGGCGCCCACTCCGCCGCCGAGGCCGATCTGGCCGCCGCCGTCGCCAAGGTCGAGGCCGCGGCGCGCGCCGTCAGCGCCCACGACCTGACCAATCACGAGAAGAACGCCCGGGCCAAGGCGCTCGCCGACGCCCAGCGGGCCGAGGAAGACGCTCGCCGCCGCGCCGAGGAGGAAGCCGCCCGCTTCGCCCTCGAAGAGGATGCGCGCCGCCGCAGCGAGGAAGAGGCCGCCGTCCGCGCCGCCGAGGAGGCCGCCCGTCGCGCCGCCGAAGCGCCGGCCGACGCCGCTGCCGCTCCCGCCCCGGCGGAACCGGCTCCCGCCGTCGCCGCCGCTCCCGGTGCCGCCCCTGCTGTTACTGCCGCTCCCGGTGCCGCTCCTGCCGCCGCCACGACCACGGCGACCGCTGCCGCGGCCCCCAAGCCGCGGACCGACGAGGAAGACGAAGAGGAGGAGCGCGCCAAGAAGCGCGCCGCCGCCCACAAGCCGGCCCCGGTCAAGCGCACCGAGCCGCGCCGCCGCACCGGCAAGCTGACCATCACCGACGCCCTGACCGACGACGACCGCTCCGAGCGCGGCCGGTCGCTGGCCGCCGTCAAGCGCGCCCGTGAGCGCGAGCGCCTGAAGCACATGCAGAAGGGCTCGGAAAAGGTCATCCGCGAGGTCGTCATCCCCGAGACCATCACGGTCCAGGAACTGGCCAACCGTATGGCGGTGCGCGGCGCCGACGTGATCAAGAGCCTGATGCGCATGGGCGTCATGGCCAACATCAACCAGAACATCGACGCCGACACCGCCGAGCTGGTGGTGAGCGAATTCGGCCACAACACCAAGCGCGTCTCCGAAGCCGACGTCCTGGTCGGCCTGGAAGGCGAGGCCGATGCCGACGAGCATCTGATATCGCGTCCCCCGGTGGTCACCATCATGGGCCACGTCGACCACGGCAAGACCTCCCTGCTGGACGCTCTGCGCTCGACCGACGTGGTGTCGGGCGAAGCCGGCGGCATCACCCAGCATATCGGCGCCTATCAGGTGACCATGAGCACCGGCGGCAAG
Organism: uncultured Magnetospirillum sp.; assembly: GCF_903853455.1. Taxonomy (GTDB): domain Bacteria; phylum Pseudomonadota; class Alphaproteobacteria; order Rhodospirillales; family Magnetospirillaceae; genus Phaeospirillum. The sequence continues at coordinate 2,444 of NZ_CAINTR010000096.1, read as the reverse complement.
ATCACCTTCATCGACACCCCCGGCCACGAGGCGTTCACCGCCATGCGGGCCCGTGGCGCCAAGGTGACCGACATCGTCGTGCTGGTGGTCGCCGCCGACGACGGCATCATGCCGCAGACGGTGGAGGCGATCCGCCACGCCCGCGCCGCCGGCGTGCCGATCATCGTCGCCATCAACAAGATCGACAAGCCGGACGCCGACAGCGCCAAGGTGCGTCAGGGATTGCTGCAGCACGAACTGGTGACCGAGGATCTGGGCGGCGACGTGCTCGCCATCGAGGTCTCGGCCAAGAAGCGCATCAACCTGGACAAGCTGGAGGAAGCCATCCTCCTCCAGGCCGAAATCCTCGACCTCAAGGCCAATCCCGACCGTGCCGCCCAGGGCGTCGTGGTCGAGGCCAAGATGGAGAAGGGTCGCGGCTCGGTGGCGACCGTGCTGGTCCAGAAGGGCACCCTGAAGGTGGGCGACATCTTCGTCGCCGGGTCCGAGTGGGGCCGCGTCCGCGCCCTGATCGACGACCACGGCAACCCCATCACCGAAGCCGGCCCCTCCAGCCCGGTGGAAGTTCTCGGCTTGCAGGGTACTCCCGCCGCCGGCGACGACTTCACCACCGTGGAAGACGAAGGCCGGGCGCGCGAGATCGCCAGCTATCGCCAGCGGGTCGACCGCGAGGCCAAGGCCAAGCTGTCCCAGCGCGGCACGCTGGAGCAGATGTTCACCGACATCAAGTCGGGCGTCGCCAAGGAACTGCCCGTGGTCATCAAGGGCGACGTCCAGGGCTCGGTCGAGGCCATCACCTCCTCGGTGGAGAAGATCGGCAACGACAGCGTCAAGGTTCGCGTCCTGCATGCCGCCGTCGGTGGCATCAACGAATCCGACGTGACCCTGGCGCGGGCCTCCGGCGGCCTGATCATCGGCTTCAACGTGCGCGCCAATCCCCAGGCCCGCGACATGTCGCGCCGCGACGGGGTGGACATCCGCTACTACTCCATCATCTATGACGTCACCGACGACCTGAAGAAGATGCTGTCGGGCATGCTGGCGCCGACGCTGCGGGAACGCTTCCTGGGCTACGCCAACATCCGCGAGGTGTTCAACATCACCAAGACCGGCAAGGTCGCGGGCTGCATGATCACCGAGGGCATCGTCAAGCGCGGCTCCAAGGTTCGCCTGCTGCGCGACGACGTGGTCATCCACACCGGCGACCTGGCCCAGCTCAAGCGCTTCAAGGAAGACGTCAAGGAAGTGCGCGACGGCTACGAGTGCGGCATGTCCTTCACCAACTACGAAGACATTCGTGCCGGCGACGTCATCGAGTGCTTCGAGATCGAGGAGGTTGCGGGCGTCCTGTAAGGGACGCGCCGCAATCTTCTTCGGAGAACGCCTATGCCCCGGGGTAACAAGCCTCCGTCCCAGCGTCAGCTGCGGGTCGGCGAGGAACTGCGCCACGCCATCGCCAATGTGATCGAGCGTGGCGAGTTCCGCGATCCCGACCTGCAAGGCCGCCCCATCACCATCACCGAGGTCCGGGTCGGCCCCGACCTGCGCAACGCCACCGTGTTCGTGGTGCCGCTGGGCGGCGGCGACGTGGCGCCGATCCTGGCGGGCTTGAAAAGGGCCAAGGCCTTCCTGCGCCACGAGATCAGCCGCTCGGTGCAACTGCGCGCCGTGCCCGACCTGTGGTTCCAGTCCGACGCCACCTTCGACGAAGCCAGCCGCATCGAAGCCCTGCTGCGCAGCCCCGAAGTCCGCCGCGACATCGAGGCCCCGGTGCCGGAAGAATTCCCCTCCGACGCCGACGACGGGGAATGATCTCCCCTCTCCCTCAGGGAGAGGGAGGATTGAGCGCCGCGACGACGACCTGAAGAACGCCGTCCGTATTGTTCAGGACCTCGTTGTTCCAGAACCGGATGACCCGCCATCCCCGCTCGCTCAGCCAATGCGTCCGCGTCTCGTCGTGGGCACTGTCGGCATGCTGGCCGCCATCCACCTCGATCACCAGCCGGGCCCGCCAGCAACAGAAATCGGCCACATACGGGCCGATGGGCTGCTGGCGGCGGAACTTGAATCCCGCGATCTGACTGTTGCGCAGCATCGCCCATAGGCGCTGTTCCGCCTGGGTGGAATTGCGGCGCAGGAGGCGCGGATCGGAATGCGGCATGGCGAACCCCACCAATATTCCCCTCTCCCTGAGGGAGAGGGTGCCCGAAGGGCGGGTGAGGGGGAAATGCGTCCGGCCCGACGGCGTTTCCGTTGACCCAATTCTCCCTCACCCCGGCCCTCTCCCGCTGGGAGAGGGGGACGCAAGGGAACCCTGATCGTCACGCCCCTCTCCCTCGAGGGAGAGGGTGCCCGAAGGGCGGGCGAGAGGGAATTGCGTCTGCCCTACCGGTGTTTCCGTTGACCCAATTCTCCCTCACCCCGGCCCTCTCCCGCTGGGAGAG
>NZ_CAINTR010000095.1 GCF_903853455.1 uncultured Magnetospirillum sp. | reverse complement strand
CCCCATGGAGCGCACCACGGCGTTGGGGATCAGGCGCTCGATGACGGTCTGGGCCAGCCCGGTGGGGATCAGCACGGCACCGCCGGAGGCGTTGACGCTGGACAGCGCCATGGCGACGCCCTCGCCGACGCCGTTTTCAGCCATGGTGCGCCGGGCGAAGTCGGCGGCGGAGACCAGATTGCCGGGAGAATGCTTGAGCGCGGCGATGATGCCGGAGAAAACGCTCATATTCCGGGCCGTCCGGGCGCCATGATCCCTCGGCTGGGCGAAAACAGGCGACCTTTCGGCCTCGACCAGCGCCTGTTTGCCGGATTCGACCGCATCGACCGGCACCGCGGCGGCCATGGCGATGCGTTCGGCCCGCTCCAGGGTGTCGATCTGGGTGGTGAGGCCGGAGAATCGCCCCTCCAGCTCGACAAATTCGGTATTTTCGGCCTCGGAGAGCAGATCGGTCTGGGCCTTGACCGCCAATTCCTGCACCCGAACATTGATCTGGGCGCGCTCCGCCCTGAGCGTCTGCATGCTCATCGCTGACTCCTTGGTGATTTCAGTGGGAAGTAGTTCGGATATGCGCCGGTGGCGCGGGGGATCGGAATGCAAGGTCGTGTCTTGGTGGCAAAGAAACCCGTCTACGGGGCGAGGACGGACAATGCCTGCTTGACGGAATTCCGAGGCAGAGAAATCAGCAAGTTACCGTCTCCTCGGCCTGATGTTCGCTGCCACCGGGGAAACGCCGGGTTGGTGGATCGGACACCTTCTAAATTTCTCATTGTTTGATCTGCTATAATTCTCTGACGTCAGATGAAAGCCCGTCAGCTTTCCTGTCTCAATTTGGCTCAGTGAGGCTGTTGCTTCTGGAGGCATCAAGTGGCCGGTTACAACGAGGGCAAGGCGGTTGATGCGGTAATCCGCCTTATCGAGGCCCGGCAGGGATGCCGCCGGGCCGATGACGGCTGGTCGCCTGATGACAGCGACATCGACGATCCCCGTCGGCGCGTCGAATACGTCATCACCATTGGGGACAGGCTTTTCGCCATCGAGCACACCGGGATCGAGCCGTTTCCCGACCAAGTCAAGATGGGCCTCGACAACAAGGCCCTGTTCGCCCCCATCCTCCAGCGGTTCGATCTGCGGAGTGACCAGGAATACTGGGGACTGCATTTCCCCGTCGAGGCATCAGTCGGGCTGAAGCGGAAGCGGATCCCGAAAGTTCAGGCCGCGATGATCGCCTGGATCGAGGCCAACGCGGATCATGTGCCGGTCGTCTGGTACGGGGACAAGCCAGGCAACCAGCCGCTGGGAGTGGAGATCCCTGAGATACCCTTCCGGTTCTCGCTTCACCGGGAAAAATTCCCCGGATTCAGTGCGCTGGGTGGACGCATATGGCTGCATACCTACGTGGCCGGTGACCTGGAGGCTGCCCGCCAGGATCGCCTACGGGCGGCATGCGAGAAGAAGTTCCCGAAGCTGGCTAACTGGAAGCGGGACGTCGGTGCGCACACCGTGCTGGTGCTGGAGGACAATGACATTTCCCTCACCAACCACCAGAAGGTCACGGACGCTCTGGAGCAGGCCGAGGCCGGAATGGCGGACCCACCGGATGAAGTCTTCCTGGTCAGCACCTATCTCCCCAAGCGATGGACTGCAAGCTGCCTGAGGCGGCCGGGCGCGAGCTACTACGACGCTGACGAGCGATTCCACGAGTTCGATCCGGCGGCACTGGCGCAGCTGACCGAGGGATAAGGCAAATTGGCTTGAGATGGGATGCGGTGATGGTGCATTCATCTCCCTGTCGATCCAAAAACCGACGTTTTCTGGTTACCCTGCATCGTCGGCAAACGTTCTGGACCTGATCGACTCCCCCCCGCCATCTGCAGTCTCCTGATCGCACGTCACATCGTCGCCCGCATGTTCATGACACCGGCACGGGCGAGGATGCCCTGGCGCTGGATCTGCATCCGCCGGGACTGCTGCACTTGCACCGAACGCGCGGCGGCCACGCCACCGGCGATGCGGTCGATGGCCTGCTGTGG
>NZ_CAINTR010000094.1 GCF_903853455.1 uncultured Magnetospirillum sp. | reverse complement strand
CGCGCTTGACCTTGAGGTAATGGGTGCAGAGCCGCATGGTCGGATTGGGCAGGAAACCCCGGACCCGAATCACCTTGGCGAAGGGCTCGCCGTTACGCGACGCGCTGTTGTAGCCGACGATGGCGGTGTCGAACGGCTCTGCCGGATCGAATTCCAGCCAAGTGATCGGCACGTTCCAGCGCGATCCGCATTCGTGGACGAAGCGCAGGGTCTGCTCGAATTCGCGGCCGGTGTTGAAGAAGACGACATGCACGTCGTCAGGCATCCGGCCGCCATGGGCGTCAAGGATGTGCCGAAGCATGTAGCCCGAGGTCCGACCGCCGGAGAACGACACCAGGGCCGGCCCGTCGATGCGGTAGGGGTTCGCCATCACCATTCACCCTTGCCGGATTCAGCCGCCTGGATGCGCCGACCGATCCAGCGCATCACGGGCACCGCCATGCTGTTGCCCAGTGACCGATAGCGCGGGCCGTCGGGGCAGGCTTCGGCCGGTTTGTTTCGCCAGGGAATGCGGGTGTGGTCGTCGGGAAAGCCTTGCAGCCGTTCGCATTCGCAGGGCGTCAGGCGGCGGACGCCGAGATGGTGCTGAACGGCCAACTGGCCGCCGCCATTGTCGCGGCCCACGGCATTCATCGCCCGCAGCGTCGGTGCGACCGCCCCGGCGGCGATGCCGCCGCTGGCCTTGCAGTCGAAGGCGACCGGCACCAGCGGTGTGCCACGGCCGGTGCCGTCCTCGGAGGCGTCGAAGCCTTCGCCGCGCAGGGAATGGGTGACGAAGGTCTCGGTCTCGAAATCCATTCGACCGCTGGCCGAGGTGCAGGCATTCAGGGCGGTGGCGACGTCGATGGGACCGGAGGTGTTGTTGCCGCCGAAAGCGATTGGCACGTCATCAAAGCTGAATCCACCGCGGCGGCGAGAGCCGCCCGCAAGGGTTCCGGCAACGTCTTGTTCCGCTTCCCGGCCCGGCGGAGAATTCCGGCGCAGGCCTTGGCGCTCAAAAAGTACCTGGGCGGGATCGGCCCGGTCTCCAGCACCCGCCACAACGAACACACGGCGGCGGCGTTGGGCCAGGCCGAAATATTGGGCGTCGAGCACCCGCCACGCGACTGCTCGCGCGGCTCCAAGGACAACACCAGCGTCCGCCCATTTTCCCCCTGGCGGTTCCAGCGGACCATCCTCGCCGGCCAGTCCGCCCAGAAGGCATCCGAAGGCGTTGTCGCGAGTGGACAGCACGCCGGGGACGTTCTCCCAGACGATCCATCTCGGCTGACAGGCATCGGCGAGTTCCACGAATTTGAGGGCGAGGTTGCCGCGCGCGTCATCGAGCGACTTGCGCAGGCCCGCCACCGAGAACGCCTGACAAGGCGTGCCGCCCACCAGCACGTCGATCTTACCCCGCCACGCGGAACCGTCGATGGCGGTCATGTCGCCCAGGTTGGGGATCGCGGGGTGGCGGTGGGCCAGTACCGCGCTAGGGAACGGTTCGATCTCAGCGAAGAAGGCGGGCCGCCAACCCAGCGGCTCCCATGCCACCGTGGCGGCCTCAATGCCGCTGCATACCGAGCCGTAGACCAGCCCAGGAGCGCACGGCAATGCGCCGAGGGCCGGCGGTACCGGCTCGGGGAGAGCAATCTGCATGGGGGTGAAAACCTGGACCGGCGTGGAAACTGGAATCCGCTTCCTGCTCGGAAATGACGACGCCCGCAGGAAAATTCCCTGCGGGCGTACAAATCCAATCTTGGCGCCAAAATAGCACGCGGCCCGGGGTCGGTGTCCGCACCAGAAATGTCCGCGGACATTCTCCGCTTTCCTACTCCACCGCCCTGGTCCTTGCGATCAGGGCGGGCTTCGAGATATTGCGCGGCACATTCCGACCATTGAGCCTCCATGCGATCACGCAAAGTGCGTACATCCAGTGCTGGTGGACGGCGGAGCGAGCCATGCCCACCTTCCAGCACACCACCTTCCAGCGG
>NZ_CAINTR010000093.1 GCF_903853455.1 uncultured Magnetospirillum sp. | reverse complement strand
TTCGTCCTGGGGCTGGAGGATTCCGGCTCCATCGACATCACCATGAATTTCACCGGCGGCAAGAACCAGCAGCAGATGTTCGTCGAGAAGGCCAACAAGAGCCTGTCGCTCTACCAGATCACCCTCGGGATGCAGTTGCAGCAGCCGGCCACCTTCACCTTCTGCGCCTACTGCGTGAAGGCCGAAATCCCCGACGCCAAGGTCAACGGCAAGATCGAGCTGTCGGCCTCCTTGCGCATCTCCGGCCCCGTCGCGATCGGCTGGGGCAGCCTCGCCAATCCCACCTTCTGATTTTCTCGGAGCCCATCGCCATGACCAAGCCGACCACCGCCGACCTGTTCTTCGCCGCCGCCCAGCCCCGCTCCGAGCCGTTCGAGTTGCCCGGCGTCGGCGAGGTGCAGGTGATGGAGTTGAAGGAGGCCGACGTCGCCCTGATCCGGAAAAGGGTCGAAACCGAGTCCGACACCGCGCGGCGCAGCAAGATCTTCGGCCTCGGCCTGGTGATCCGCTCGGTCCACAAGGACGGCGCCCGGGTGTTCGTCGAGGCCGACATCGACCGTTTCGCCGAGGTCGGCAACTCGGCGGTCGAACGGTTGGCCGCCGCCGTGCTCAAGGTCAACGGCTACGGAGCCGACTTGGGAAACTGACCCCCGAGCGCCGGGCAAAGCATCGTCTGGCGCTCGCCATGGGTCGCACGGTCGCCGAACTGGAAGCCGGGCTATCCGCATCCGAGTGGCTCGACTGGCAGCGCTTCTTCGCCGTCGAGCCCTTCGGCACTCCGTTGCTGGACGTCATCCAAGCCCAGACCCGCGCCCTGCTCGCCAACATCAACCGTAACGACAAGGTGCGGGGCTCGCCGTTCGAAGCATCGGAATTCCTGCTGTTCAGCCGCTCCGAAGCGGAAGCGGCGGTCGAGCCGGAAACCGTGAACGGCCTCACCGTGTCCGAATGGCGTCTGGCGCTTTACCTGCGCGCCTGCGCCGAACGCATCCAGGAGTAAGCCATGGCCGGCGCCCTCGGCGAACTCAACATCGACCTCTCCGCCAACATCGCCAAGTTCGAATCGGCGATGAGCAAGGCTGCCTACCTGGCCGAAACCTCCATGGACAAGGTGGGGGCGGCCATGAAGTCGGCCGAGGCCCATGCCAAGTTGCTGGAAGGTGCCTTGGGGGCGCTCGGCACCTCGCTCGGCGCGCTTGGCGTGGTGGCCGGAGCCGGGGCCTTCGTCGAGATGGTCAAAGGCTCGATCGAAACCGCCGCCGAGATGAAGCATCTCTCCGAGCAGACCGGAGTCTCGGTATCGGCGCTGTCGGCGATGAAGGGGGCTGCCCGGCTCGCCGGTGTCGATCTCCACGAAGCCGCCCTGATGACCTCGAAGCTCGACAAGGCCATGTGGCAGGCCCAGGGTGGCAGCGCCCAGGCCCAGTCCTCGTTCGAGAAGCTGGGCGTTAAGGTGCTGGAGGGCAACGGGCGGCTGCGCGACACCGAATCGGTGCTGATGGACGTGGCCAAGCGCTTCGAGGGCATGGAATCCGGTGCCGCCAGGACGGCGCTGGCCCAGGAACTGTTCGGCAAGACCGGCTCGAAGATGATCCCGCTGCTGGAACAACTGGCGGAAAAGGGCAATCTCCAGGGCCGGATGACCGACCGTCAGGCGGAAGCCGCCCTTCATCTGGAGCAGTCCTGGATGAAGATGCAGGCCTCCATGAACGCCTGGAAATTCGACGCCATGGAGAAGATCGCCCCGGCGCTGGAACGTCTGATCCCGGTGCTGCCGGCCATGACCGCCGGTGTGGTCGGCTTCCTCGGCGCGGTCAAGCTGGTCCCCGTGGCCATCGAGGGCGTGACGGTGGCGATCCGCACCATGCAGGCGGTCACCACCATGGCCGGGCTCACCGGCATGGGGGTGTTTGCCGGGCTGACCTCGGCGGTCGAGGCGTTTACCGTTGCGGTGATGGCCAATCCCTTCGGCGCCATAGCGGTGGCCATCCTCGCCGCCGGCACCGCGCTCTACCTGTTTCAGGACGAGATGGTGACGATTGGCGGCACCACCGCCAGCGTCGGCAATTGGATCGGCGGCGTCTGGGACACCATCAAGGATGGCGCAGTGGCGCTGTGGAACGCCCAGGTGTCCGCCGTCACCCACACCGTGGTGGCGCTGACGGCGGCGGCGACGGCGGTTTACGACTTCTATGCCGGCATTTGTGGCGGCATCTGGTCCTTCATCACCAGCGTGTTCGACCGCATCGCCGGAATCGCCCAGTCCACCTACGAGTCGATGACCGGCTGGCTCAAGGATGCCATCGACGCCATCATCGCCGGCCTCCAGAAGGTTTACGACGCGGTCGGCGCCCTGTTCGGCAAGGTCAAATCGGCAGCCGTCGACCTGGGCGCGGCCATCGCCGCCCCCATCAACCACGCCGTCGCCACCGCCAAAGCCGCTGCCACCGATGTGTGGGACGATATCAGGAAGCACGCCGCCGAGCGCGCCGCCGCCGCCGCCGAGCACCCCGAGCCCCACAAGTCCCGACTCGAGGCGCCGATCAACGACGGCAAGGGCACCGGCAAGAAAGACCCTTACGACGGCGAGATGCACAATCTTGGTCGGGAAAGCGCCGGCCTCGAATTCGCCATCGCCAACTGGGACAAGTACGCTGGCAAGGTCCGCGAGAGCAAGACGGCCATGGCGGAGTTCGACCTCACGCTCGGCAAATTCTCCGACACCCAGCGCCGCCTCGAAGGGTTCTCGCCGCTGACGGCCAACCAGAAGGCCGATTACGCTGAACTGATGGGGCGGCTGGAAGAAGAGCAGCGCCGGGTCGATCAGCTCAACAAGCTCAAAAGCTTCAACGCCAAGACCGTCGAGATCGGCGACAACCGCGAGGCCGATCTCTCCAAGCGGACCCAGGAACTCCAGTTGATCGGCATGGGCGCGGTCGAGGCGGCCCATCTCAAGACCATCCTCGACGAGCAGGAGAAGGCGCAGCAGCGCATCAACCAGGCCCTCAAGGACGGGGTCGTGCTCTCCGAGGCCGAGCGACAGGCCCAACTCGATTCCGCCCGCTCTTATGCGGAACGGATCAACGCCGTCGAGGATCAGAAGCGCCAGATCCAGCGCGATCCGATGACCGGGGCCAACAACGCCTTCAACGGCTTCGTCGATTCCGCCACCAATGCCGGCCAGCAGGTGCAGAACGCCCTGACCGGCGCCTTCAACGGCGCCACCGACGCGCTCACCAAGTTCTGCGAGGGCGGCAAG
>NZ_CAINTR010000092.1 GCF_903853455.1 uncultured Magnetospirillum sp. | reverse complement strand
CGCCGTGGAGCTACATGGCGGCGACGGTCGATCCCGCCGACAATCCAGGCCACAACGCGCCCTCCACACCCGATATCCTGCCGGGCATTATCCCGGTCGCATGATCTGGCCCGCAAGGTGGGTGATGGTTACCGGTTACGGTGAAGAAAGCGGCCGATATCGCGCATGCTGCCCTACGCGAGGCTGTGGATGACGCAATGCTTCGTATCCGCACAGCGACAGATGAGGCCAGCCGAATTATTCAAGCCGCCGCCGAGACTGCCGAACAACGGATCAAGACCGCCGAGGTCAATGCGCTCCACATAATGAGGGAAGTCCAAGGGTTTCATATGGAGGGCTAATCCCGCCAATCAGGAATGGCTGCCCCCGAAAAGAGACCATACGAGGTCAAATGCGGTAGATTCCGACATGCTTGGTTCGGCGTCGCGCAAAGCATCAAGTGCCCATAAGGCGGCTGTCGCACTGTCCAGTCCCTGCTCATGTGAGCGACGGATCGCCTCGCGGGCAATCGCAAGAAGTTCGGATTTGCGCTCCCCTCCGAATGGCACGTTCTGCCCCCTCACCTTTGAGTGGGGCTATGATAACACGTCCCCGCGGGGGGGGGGGGGGCATTTTTCCCCTATAATGTGCATGGATGCCTTCGCCATTTGCACGATTGCAGCCGCCCATGTCAGCCGCTGGCAGACATGGGCGGCTGTGAATTTGGGGGTGCAGGGCACCGCCCTGCGAATGCCATTTCCGGCGCCTGCATCGGAACGGACGACTGGCCCGCGCGACGGATAATTCCACCAGCAAGTTGGTCTCGCGTCCTGATGAGCAATCGGAACTGTCCGCGCGCATTGACGCCATCGTGGGGTTGGGCACAATGGGTGCGTAGCACAGCCAGATGGCACAATTCGTAGCACAATGCTTTTATATGCGCGATAAATTGATATTTTACAACGTACTATGCGACGCGCAACCTTCTTAAAATCGCTCGCCCTCGGGCGTGCCGGTTCGATTCCGGCAGGGGCCACCAGCGCGTTCAATCCTCCGGCGAAATGGTTTACACTGGCCGCCATGAACGCCGTGCCCGCATCGCTGCTCAAATCCATCGTCGAGGTGTATGCGCCCCGGCGCGTGGTGCTGTTCGGCAGCCGGGCGCGCGGTGACGCGGCGGCGGATAGCGATATCGACGTGGTCGTCGTGCTTGACGACGACGCCCCGCCCGAAGCGCTGTCCTGGCGCCGACGCAACGCCGCCCGCGATGGTTATACCGGGCCGGTGGACATCATTCCCTGCCGCGAGAGCGTGCTGACCGAGCGAGCGCGGGCGCCGGGGTCGTTCGCCGCCACCGTCCTGCACGAAGGCGTGGTGATCTATGACCGTCCCTGAGGCCCAGTCGGCCGAGGCGGGTCGCTGGTTCGCCAAGGCGATGGAGGACAGGCAGGCGGCCGAACGGCTGATGACGGGCGGACCGGCCCTGCTCGACCCGGCGGCCTACCATTGCCAGCAGGCCGGAGAGAAGCTGCTCAAGGGGCTGCTGGCCGCCATCGGTGAAGTCATTCCCAAGACCCATGACCTGCGGCATCTGGCCGCTTTGGTTGTGCCAATGTTTCCCGCACTCGCTGAAGCTATCGCGAAAGTGGCTGACCTGACGCCCTGGGGAACCACCACCCGCTATCCCGATCTGGAAGGCGGTCTCGGGGTGATGCCGCAGGACATTCGTGATGCGCTGATCGATTTGGATCATCTCAGTGAGGTAATCCGGTCAGTGAAGCCGAGAAACTGAACCTGACCCCGATTTTCCGATTCCAATCAGGTCTATGGTATTTATCCGTTAAGTGTGCAGGGCAGACGAAAAAATGTCGAAGCGAACGCTCAGGGCGTTTATCGTGGCGCCACTTGCATCAATATTTATACTTTTCTTTCTGATGTGGCCGTATATCGGATTTATGTTATTTTTCATTTTTGCGTTATTGCCAGCATCATACATCATTGCAGCAATAGTTGGCGTGCCTGTGCATGATGTTCTGAGAAAACTAAAAATGACGCATTTGATTTATTATATTGCGACAGGATCGATTGGGGTTTGCATTTTAATGGAGCATTTCATTGCCGATATAAACGACCCTCAATGGAAGGTACGCTGGCTATTGTTTATTGGGGTGGCGGGGGCTCTTGGGGGCGGTGTTTTTTGGTTTATTGCCCGTCCGGACCGTCCGCCGGAGGAGGCAGTGCCCACTCAGGAAGAAACTTTGGCGGATTGAGATTGCGGGGCGCAGGGCACCGCCCTGCGAATGCCCTTCCGGCGGCGTCATTGGCACGGGCAGTTGGCCCGCGCGACAGATAATCCCGCCAGCACGTTGGTCTCGCGTCCTGATGAGCAATCGGAATTGTCCGCGCTCATTGACGCCATCGTGGAGTTGGGCGGTATGGGTGCGTAGCACAGCCTCATGGCACAATTCGTAGCACAATGCTTTTATAATCGAAGAAAATAGTTATTTTACAATGAACTACACAACGCACAACCTTCTTAAAATCGCTCGCCTTCGGGCGTGCCGGTTCGATTCCGGCAGGGGCCACCATCTCTTGAAGGGGCTGACGATCCGCCCGTTTTCTCCCGCCGGCATTATCGGGGGCCGGGTGGCCCGCCCGATGGCGGTCTAGAAAATCCGGTGGATCACGCCTTCGCCGAAGACCGCGACGGCGGCCAGGGCAAGGACCACGGCCCCGATGGCGATCCTGAAAAAGAAGGCCACGACCTTCACCGCCAGCAGGACCAGCACCACACCCAAGGCGATGGCGGCGATCCCCAGGCCATGCGGAAGGTGGGCGATGCCGGCCAGATCGAGGGCGCCGACGCCAAGACCGAGGAATGCGAGAAGCCAGATCAGCATGGGGCCAGGGTAACGACCTCCACGGCCACATTCAATACTGTCGCTCGATCAGGGGCGTTTCGGTTGCGCCGGCGGGACCGGCGCCCCGGCGACCTTGCCGTAGCGGGCGTCCAGCCGGACGGCGCACGCGGCCTGGGCCGCCCGGCCCAGGGGGCCGCAATTGCTCTGCCAGTCGTCGGCATAGCTCCCGGTGAAGGTGACGGCCGGTCCGCCGTCGGACGTATCGACAGCGGCCGGGGTTCGGCTCCGCAGATAGGCAATTCCGAAGAAGGCCGCCACGACGACGACGGCAATCACGGCGACGCGAATGACTCTCCTGGTCACGGACCGGGCTCCGCCGGATCCGGGTCAGTTCGCGTGCTTGTTGGCGCTTCGTTCGATGGCTTGACCCGCCTGCGACAGGTCCTCGCCGGCGCCCGCCGTGGTGTGGCAAGCGCTCAGGATCGGTGCGGCGCTCAGAAGCGCGAGCAGGGTGAGCGTCAACAACGTCGTTCTCTTGCACATGGGATTTCCCTTCGGTCGAGCCGTTCCGTGATCGGAATCGTCGTCCGACAGGATAGTCGGTGGCGAAGCCCCGGCGACAGGTTCGGAATCTACCCCCCTTCTCGACGCCCGTGTGACCATCGTCACAGACTCCCCCCCAGAGTCCCGCGACACTGCACGCGATGGGATCTATCGGCGGGAAGGGATGGGACGATGGGACACACACGGAAATCGTGCCGGTTGGCGGCGCTGCTGCTGCCGCTGGCCTTGCTGGCCGCGCGTCCGGCCGCGGCGGTCGACACGGAACAGGCGCGCCTGCTGGTGCGGTCCGCCGCCGCCGACACCTTGGCCAGTTTCGCCGGCAAGACGCTGACGCCGGACGAGGCGCGGGCGGCCCTGCGCCCGCTTATCGCCAAGTACGGCGACATGGAAACCGAGTCCCGGCAGATTCTCGGCCGCTACTGGGCCAAGGCATCGCCCGAAAGCCAGAAGGAATTCGCCATCCTGCTGGAACGCTTCGTCGTCACCGCGTTCGGCGGCATGATCGACGAGGTCCCCGCCGGCCAGCGCATCGACGTGCAGAGTGCCGAGGCCCAGGGCAACACGGTGGTGGTCCACTCCGTCGCCTCGTCGCCGGGCGAGGCCCCCACCCCGGTGGATTGGGTGGTCGCGGACACCGCCGAGGGCCGTCCGGTCATCGTGGACGTGTCCGTGGACGGCGCCGCCATGGTCGCCACCCTCCAAGCCGACTTCACCTCGGTCATCCGCTCGGCCAGCGGCGGACTGGAGGCGCTGTTCGGGCCGATCCGCCGGAAGATCAGCGCCCTGTGAGCCGAGATCCGCGGTGCCGCCTAACTCCGTGACGCGACCACGGTCTTGTGCACCTCGATGGTCAGCGCCTCGACCCGCTCGGCGAGGGCCTTGGCCGATGCCCTCGGCGTCACCATCGGCGGCGAGCCGTTCCCCCATCGCCTTTACCATTTCCGTCTGGTCTACAGCGGATGGGAGCACGCCCATGTGATCCTTGGCGGCGAGAGCTTTTCAGCCGTCGCCGAAGGGATG
>NZ_CAINTR010000091.1 GCF_903853455.1 uncultured Magnetospirillum sp. | reverse complement strand
CTGCGGAATCCAGGATGATCCGACCACCCATTCCGATTTGATCGCGACCACCTGATCCAGAGTGATCCCGACCGGGTGTTCCGACACGATCCCGACCACCTGTTCCGACTTGATCCCGACCACCCCCGACAGTTGTCGAGGGCGAGCGGACAGTGACCATTTGCCTGCCGGGTCAGCATCGACCATGCATCGCCCCTTACTGAACTCCGTGAGGAATGGGGACGATGCCGACAAAGAGGCTGACAATGAGGCAAATACGAGAACTGATGAGACTTCGCTTCGGTGAAGATAAAGCGAGCAGCCGGGTGATCGCCCGGCGTCTGGGCATTGGTCGGACGACCGTCCTCGATTACCTTGAACGTATTGTGTCGGCCGGGCTGGACTGGCCGCTGCCTGACGATTTGACGGACGTCATCTTGGAAGAGCGGCTGTTTGGCCGGGCCTTTCAGACGAATAACCGTCTGGGCGCCCGCGACAAGGTCGAGCCCGACTGGGCGAAGGTGACACAGGAATTAAAGCGGGACGGCGTCAACCTTCAGATTCTGCACGAGGAATATCGCGAAGTTCACCCCGGTGGATATGGTTACAGCCGGTACTGTGAGTTGTTCCGCGCCTTCGAGAAGAGACTGTCGCCGGTCATGCGGCAGCGCCATCCGGCTGGCGAAAAACTGTTCGTCGATTATTCCGGCAAGAAGGTCGAAATCATCGACCCGCAGACCGGCGAGGTGCGCACGGCCGAGCTGTTCGTGGCGGTGCTGGGTGCCAGCAGCCTGACATACGCCGAGTTGACCTGGACACAGTCTCTGCCGGACTGGATCGGTGCCCATGTCCGCCTGCTGCGCTGGCTGGGCAAGTCCCCCAAGCTCCTCATCCCGGATAATCTGAGATCGGCAGTCAACAAGCCGTCGTTTTTCGATCCCGAGATCAACCTTACCTACGCCCGCATGGCGGACCACTACGGCATCGGTGTTCTCCCAGCGCGGCCGTATCGTCCCCGGGACAAGGCGAAAGTCGAGGCGGGAGTCCGCATCGCTCAAACCTACGTCCTCGGGCGGCTGCGGCATCAGCGGTTCTTCTCGCTGGATGAGGGCAATCAGGCGGTTCGCGGCGCTGTCGATCGGATCAACGACCATGTGATGCGACGCCTCGGGGTATGCCGTCGGGATCTGTTCCATCAGATCGATGCGCCGGCGATGCGCGACTTGCCGGCGGAGCCCTACGAATACGCCGAGTGGAAGAAGGCGCGGGTCCACCTCGACTATCATATTGAGCTGGCCGGCTTTTTTTACTCGGTGCCGCATGCCCTGATCGGCAAGGAGGTCGAGGCGAGCCTCACCGAGCGGATGGTCGAGGTCTTCCATCATGGTCAGCGCGTTGCCGTCCATGCGCGTCGCTACGGCCTCGGCGATCGGCACGCCACCGAGCCGGCGCACATGCCCAGTTCCCACCGCCACTACGCCAGCTGGAGCGAAGCCCGCTTCCGCCGCGAGGCCGGCGATATAGGGCCGAACACCATGGCGCTGATCGACGCCGTTCTCACCAAACGGCGGCATCCCGAGCAGGGCTTCCGATCCTGTCTGGGAATCCTCAAACGGCTGCGCGGCGTCGATCGCGACCAGGCCGAGGCCGCCTGCGCCCGTGCCGTCGAGATCGGCGCACTGTCCTGCAAGAGCGTCGGTTCGATCCTCGACAACAAGCTGTTCACCAAGTCCCGGCGCCGGCCGGATCCCGAACTTCCCCTGCTGCACGCCAATATCCGCGGCGGCCGTTATTACCTGAACTGAGGACTTCCATCATGCTGACACATCCCACCCTGGACCTTCTCCACGAACTCGGCCTGCACGGCATGGCCAAGGGCTTCAAGCAGATCGAGGCCAATCCCGAGGCCGCGTCACTGACCCATGCGGAATGGCTGGCGCTGCTCCTCGATCACGAGGTGACGCTCCGCCGGCAAAAGCGCTTCGAGGCGAGAAGCAAACAAGCCCGCTTGCGTCAAAGCGCCTGTCCCGAGAACGTCGACTATCGCCGGCCACGTGGCCTCGACCGGGCGTTGTTCATGAAACTGGCCGAGGGCCAGTGGATCCGCGATCACCGCCATCTGGTCATCACCGGCAAAACAGGGCTCGGGAAATCGTGGCTGGCATGTGCCCTCGGCCAGAGGGCCTGCCGCGACGATCAGTCGGTCCAATATCATCGCGCGCCAAGGCTGTTCGCCGAACTCGACCTCGCCCGGGGCGACGGGCGTTACGCCAAACTGCTGGCCAAGCTGGCAAAGGTCACCGTACTGATTCTCGACGATTTTGGGCCGGAGCCGCTGTTGCCGGAGCACCGACGGGATCTGCTGGAAATCGCCGAGGACCGCTGCGGCCGGGGGTCCTTCATCATCACCAGCCAGGTGCCCGTCGAGCATTGGCACCAGGTCATCGGCGATCCGACCCTGGCCGACGCCATCCTCGACCGGATTATCCACGCGTCCTACCGTATCGCGCTGGACGGTCCGTCCATGCGCAAACCGGAGAATCCCTTGGAAGCGGCCTGAACGCCCGCAGTCCGCCAGCGGTCGCCCCCACTTGCCACCGGCCCCTCCCAGGGGCGCCCGCCGCCGGATTCGTGAGGATCGCTGCGGACGCCCCTGGGGCCCTCCCGTGGAAAGCGGGGATGACCGCACCAGACCGACGGAACTTGACCGAGAGTTACACCTATGAGATGAGAATCCCTGACCCGTCAGGCGAGGTCACCCCTGGTCGGCATTACGCCGGAATGGGTGGTCGCCATCATGTCGGAACGCCTGGTCGCGATCATGTCGGAACAGGTGGTCGGCATCATCTTGGAATACATGGTCGGGATCATCGGAATACGCAT
>NZ_CAINTR010000090.1 GCF_903853455.1 uncultured Magnetospirillum sp. | reverse complement strand
TCACCATCGGCGCCTCCCGCCGCAAACAAGCTGGTCAGTGCCTGGAGTATCGGGCGCAACCGGGCGAATGGCAGCGGCAGGATGCGACCATCTTCGAGGCGCAGCCGCAGTATCCGACCGTCATCCTCATCATCATCGTCGCTGAGAAAATCTTCCATTTGATCGCCGGGGATCTGGCGCAGCAATTTCAGCAGGGCCGGTAAGATATCGACGCGGACACCATTGACCGGCACCCCCAGGTGCAGTTCAAACCAATCAATGCCGGATCCCGACTCGAGTTTGGCCTCGATATCACCATCGGCCTCAACCACCCGCACGGGGAAGCCATCGGCAACATCGACGCGCCATCCCCCGGCAATGAGGTCTGGCACATCCTCGGTCATGAAGACGAGCCATGCCTCCTCGTCGAACGTATCACCGAGAACAAAATCTCCCCGGCAATCGGCAGGCGTACTCCAGCGATATTGGGTGGAGAGCTGGCCAAACCCCAGACGCCTCAATTGGTCGGAGGATTTGCGTTCCAGGACTCGCGCCCGTTCAATCTCGAAGACGGCATCCCCCTTGACGAAGACCGGCCGGTCGCGAGTGTTGTCACTGACGACCTCGTGATCGCCATAGAAAAACGACAGCCGGGCCAGTGGCATGTCCAGGGTTGCCGCCTGGCCGTAGTACGTATACCCGGCATTCTGAAGTCGGCGGTGGTGGAGCAGAATGCGTGGCACCGGCGTAGCCTTGATGCGCTGGGGTGGCTGCATCTCTGGTGGCAGGTAGGCTTCGTTCCCTGGCAGGCTACCGGCAAGGCGGCCGCGCACGGCAGCGATTTCCGCGATCTCGACCGGTGGTGCCGCCAGCAGGGCATCAATGAGCCGAGGCGCCAATCCCGTTTCAACCGGGCCGCAGAGCCCGGTTGCGTTGTCCACGTACCATGGTGGCGCCAAAGGAATGGCCATGCCGCCACCCTCCACCGTGACCACGGGATGCTGGCGGCCGTCGGCGAGGGAAGTCCAGCAAATGGACCCGGCACGCGGATCTCCAAGGCTCAACACGGGGCCCGTCAGGGAATCCCAATGACCTCGGCCAGTCTTCAGGATCAGGGCGAGAATGTCGGCGCCGCTCTCTCCGCCAAGCACTTGGGTGCCGCCTATGTTGAGGCTCTCCTGCGCCAGTCGGCGCAAGATGACATAGTCCGCGGGGCGCAGGAATTGCGCCGGCTTGGCATTGAAAATGTTGGAGGGCGTATAGGGCTGTGCTGAAGGTGAGAACGACCCATCCTTCAGCAGGGGTGTCGACATCGCCACCACCCTGGGGCGCAACACTTCATCCCGCCCGACGAACAATGAAAGGAGATAGATCAGGCGGCGGCGGACTTCTGGAGGGTAGTCCTCGGTCGCCGCACGGCCAGCGCGTTCCACCTGAGCCAGCCAGTCGGAAACGCACGGAGAAAGCGCCGGAATTGGCGGAAGCGTTTCATATGGAAGCGTTTCGTGTTCACCCATGCTGGGACCAGGCTCGGCAGCCTGAAGCAACAGGGCAACGACATGCTTGCAATCGAACCCGACCGGGCAAGTACACCGGCTTTCAACGCGAACAGTTCCATTGCCCAAACGCCTGACCCGCGCCGATGTCCGATAGGGGGTGCGTCTGCTTCCCTGGACCTCCCCTTCTACCGCGGTTCCATCTGGAGCAACCCGTGTCGCGAGCACGGAACCATCTCGCTGATAGGCACGCCCTTTGTCAAAGGTCGCGATTGAGAAGGCGCGTCGGATGATATCAAGGGTAATGGCGCTCATGCTCAATCAGATCCGACGGATTATCATCTGCCACCAATCCGCTTGGCCCGCTGCCGTGCAGCCTCGGGTTCGGCGGCACAGTCGCAGCAGGTGTGGGCGAAGGGATTGGCCTGCAAGCGTTCCGGCTCGATCTGTGTGGCGCAGGTACGGCAGATGCCGGAAGATGGCTGGAGCGGCTGGCTGCTGAGGACGGCCTGGATTGCCGCCCGGTTCAGAAGTTCCATCCGCTCATTTGCTGCGTCAATCTCGTCCAAAGCCATCACCCTCCCGTGAATGAGGCCGATATAGTGGATCAATGCCACATGATACTCAAGATGTGGTTCGCGGAGCCACAGTTATGACCCGCCCCCGCTGCTCCCCCTCCACCGGCACGGTCATCTAGAAAATCACGCAGCCTGAGTCCCGCGGAGCGGCAATCAACATGGTGCCATGCTTGACCGGCGGCACCATGGCAGTCATTTTCACCCCCTCAACTTTAGAAGGGGGGAACAAATGAACAAGCAGGAACTCGTGGATGTTGTGGCCGCCGCTGCCGGCGTTACCAAGGCCGATACAGTCAAGTCCATCGATGGCATTTTTGATGCGATTATCGGCGCCCTGAAGGCTGGAGATGACGTACGCTTGGTGGGCTTCGGCGCCTTCTCTGTCGCAGCGCGGGCTGCCAAGGAGGGCCGCAATCCGCGCACCGGCGCTGCGCTGAAGATCGCCGCCTGCAAGGTGCCGAAATTTTCGGCAGGCAAGGGGCTTAAGGACGCGGTGAACTCCTAGACGATATCGTCCAGAGATAGTCCGAGGGCGGTGGCCAGCTTCTGCATGGTGGCTACCGTCCCGTCCCTCTTGCCGGTCTCTATCTCTGAGACCACCTCCCGCGTAAGGATTATCTCAACGGAAGATCACCCCCTGATCGGTGACAAGTTCTGCGACAAAGCAGGCCGCCGGTGGGCTCCAGCGGGTCCGCCGCCATTCCCACCCCCGCGATTGATCCGTCACTCACGACGGCGTCTCCTGCGGTCCCCGCGCTTCAAGGGTCCGGGTCCCCTGATCAATTCAATCTATCGATCCAACATCCGGGCGTCTCCGCCGACGGCTTCGATGATACTGCGCAGCTCGAACGCCAGCTCCGGGTGGTGACGATCCAGGAAATCCGAGATCGCCTCGTTGCGAAACAGCTTCGAGACATAGCCTCTGGCGACCACCAAGGCCAACATGGTATCGCCCAGGCTCCCTTCGACCGCTCGGTAATCGCGGTTCAGTCTCTCCATCTCCCGTTCCATCCTGGCGATGTCTTCCGCCGACACCCCCTCCAGCTTCTTGGGCTTGTCTGGCGCGCGACAATTACGGTGGCCGGTCAGCGACAATTAGGATGACCGGTATGAGACACCGTCGAGTAGCACCTATACCGCTATCACAAGCAAGCATTGCTCAGCAATAAGGAAGTGCAGCG
>NZ_CAINTR010000089.1 GCF_903853455.1 uncultured Magnetospirillum sp. | reverse complement strand
TTACCGTAATTGTCGCTGCACTTCCTTATTGCTGAGCAATGCTTGCTTGTGATAGCGGTATAGGTGCTACTCGACGGTGTCTCATACCGGTCATCCTAATTGTCGCTGACCGGCCACCGTAATTGTCGCGCGCCAGTAAGGATCTAGGTTATACTTAGAACGCGCGGCTACTCACCGCACACCTGATGGAAGGTTCTCATGCAGCCGATCAAGACCGTGGCCGTGTCGTTGTCCGTCCTGATGGCGCTGACCGGTTGCGCCGCCACGCCGCTGGGGCCGACGGTCCAGGTCATGCCCGCCGCCAACAAGCCGTTCGAGGTCTTTCAACAAGACCAGGACGCGTGCAAGCAATACGCCGCCGTTCAGGTGGGAGGGCAGGCGGAGACGGCCAATGAAAGGGCGATTGGAGCGACGCTTCTGGGCGCCGGACTGGGCGCCGGACTGGGCGCCGCTCTCGGCGGCGGACGCGGTGCCGGCATCGGAGCCGCCGGCGGCGGCGTGGTCGGTACCGCCATCGGCGGCGGCAGCTCGCAGCACACGCAACTGAGCATCCAGCAGCAGTATGACAACGCCTATGCCCAGTGCATGTATGCCAAGGGCAACCAGATCGTCCCGCCGCCGGTTCGTCCGATGGTGGTTTATCCGGCCCCGCCCGTGATCTACGCCCCGCCTCCGGCGGTTTATTACGCCCCGCCGCCCACGGTTTACTACCCGCCGCCACAGCCGACGTATTATCCGCCGCCGCCCGGAGCCATGGCGCCGCCGCCCTCTGCGCCACCACCACCACCACCGGGCAGCGGACCGTAATTCGGCCAAGAAGGGTTGTTCACCGGCACGCCACCAAGGTGGTCGGGCCGTCCTCGACCGGCGGCAATGCCCGGCAGGTGCCGCCGGAGCACAGCCGCCAATCGGCGGTGTAGTCCGACCGCGCCAGCACCAGCTCCGCCAGGACCACGCCCGGCCGCCACACCCAGCGGCCGGCTTGGAGTACCGCCTCGGGCGGCGGTTCCATGCCGGCGCCGGAACCCGCCACCGAGGCTTGGTCCAGGATCAGCCGGCCGTCGGCGATCCGCCATTCCTCCCGCCATTCCACCTTCTCTACCGAATGGGTCCAGGCCAGTTGGAACGAATCCCCCGGCAGCACCAGGGACAACCCCGTAGCCAGAACGGCGCAGAGACCGGTCACGCCACCGCCACGGCTCGGCTCCGCCACCAATGCCAGCCGACGAACGCCGCCGACAGGGCGAAGCCGGCCTGGTCGGTCCACGGCACCGCCGCCACCAGCAGGGCGGCGGCGGCGGCGGCCACCGCCCGCTCCCACAAGGCCAGCCGGGTGAACAGATAGCCGATGGTCGCCGCGCCCCACAGGCCGATGGCCACCAGCGCCTTGACCACCACATAGGCGGTGTCGCCCAAATCGCCGCTCACCATCATCAACGAGGGATCGTAGACCGCCATATAGGGGACGACGAAGCCGGCCATGGCCACCCGCACCGCCCACCAGCCGGTGGTGAAGAACTTGGCCCGGGCGATGGAGGCGGCGGCGAAGGCGGCCAACCCCACCGGCGGGGTCAGGTCGGCCAGGATGCCGAAATAGAACACGTACATATGCGACACCACCAGCGGCACCCCCATCTTGAACAGCATGGGCGCCACCAGGGAGCTGGTGATGATGTAGGTGGGAATGGTGGGAATGCCCATGCCCAGGATCAGCGAGGCGATCATGGTCAGAACCAGGGTCAGGAACAGGCTGCCGCCCGACAGCGCCACCAGCCCCTGGGTGAAGGTTCCGGCGATGCCGGTCAGCGTCATGGTGCCGATGATGGTGCCGACCAGGGCGCAGGCGACGCCCACCGGCACGGCGCTGCGGGCGCCTTCCACCAGCCCGCGCAGGGTCATGTGCAGGGTCTCGTGGCCGCCCTTGACGAAGACGTTGACCGCCACCAGCAGGGCCACCGTCACCACTACCGCATTGATGCCCAGCTTGAAGAACAAGGAGCAGGCGACTCCCAGCACGCCCCAGAAGACGAACCGCCCGGCGGTGCCGCCCAGATTGGCGGAAATGGAGCTGCCCAGGATGACGATGGCGGTCAGCGCCAGCCCCACCGTGCCGGAATACATGGGGGTGAAGCCGGCCAGCAGCAGGTAGACCAGCGCCGCCATGGGGACCACCAGATACCACTGGCGCTTGAGCGCCGCCATGGCGCTGGGGCACTGGTCCTTGGGCATGCCGTGCAGGCCGGCGACTCCCGCTTCCAACTGCACCATCCAGAACGCCGAGGCGTAATAGAGCAGCGCCGGAATCGCCGCCGCCTTGCAGACCTCGGCATAGGAGATGTTGAGGGTCTCGGCCATGATGAAGGCCACCGCCCCCATCACCGGCGGCATGATCTGGCCGCCCATGCTGGCGGTGGCCTCCACCGCCCCGGCGAATTCGGCGCGATAGCCGAACCGCTTCATCAGCGGAATGGTCAACTGGCCGGTGGTCACCACGTTGGCGATGCCCGAGCCGTTGATGGTGCCCATCAGCCCCGAGGTGATGACCGCCACCTTGGCGGGACCGCCCTTGGTGTGGCCGACCGTGCCCAAAGCCAGGTCGGTGAACAGGCGGATCATGCCGGCCTGTTCCAGGAAGCTGCCGAACAGGATGAACAGAAAGATGTAGGTGGCCGAGACATAGCAGGGGATGCCGTAGATGCCCTCGGTCCCCAGGAAGTACTGGTTGACGATCTGATCGAAGCCGAAGCCCCGGTGGTTCAGGGGCGCCGGCAAGAACTGGCCGAGCGCGGCATAGGCCACGAATACGGCGCAGAGCAGCGGCAAGGCCCAGCCCATCAGGCGGCGCGCCGCTTCGAACACCAGCAGCAGCACGATGCTGCCCACCACCAGATCGGCGGTGGAGGGATCGCCCGAGCGCTGGACCAGATCGCCCTCGAACGCCAGGTGATACAGCGACAGCCCGAAGGCCACCCCGCCCAGCAGCCAGCTGAAGGCGACTTTCAGGGGTTCGCCCTTCTGCTTGGCGGCATACAGCGCAAACACCATCAGCAGCAGGAAGCCCACATGGATGGAGCGCACCGGCAGGCTGGACAAGGGCGAATAGGCGGCGGTGACGATCTGGAAGGTGGAAAAGGCGATGGCGATCCAAAACATCGGCCGGCTTTCGATGCCGTGGCCGAAGACCTCGCCCTTGGTGTCGATCTCGGCCGGATCGATGACGTCCGTGGTGGCTATGTTCACGCCGTGGCCCTCCCCTACTTCAGCAGCCCGACCTCGCGGTAATACTTGGCAGCACCCGGATGCAGCGGAATCGGTGATTTGGCCGCCTGATCCGGCACGATCTCGCGCGCCGCCGCGTGAGCCGCCTGAAGATCGGCCATATTGGCGAACATGGCCTTGGTCATGGCATAGACCACCGCTTCGGAGACGCCGTCATGGCTGACCAGGAAGTTGCGCACCGCCGCGGTGGGAACGTCGGCGGTCTGGCCGCGATAGGTGTTGGCCGGCACCATGGACAGCACATAGGCGGGGTCGTTGGTCTTGGCGATCACCTCGGCCGGGATCGGCACGATCACGATATCCTCGCCGCTGGCGAGGTCGCGCAGCGACGACACGCCCAACCCCGCCGACTGCAAGGTGGCGTCCAACTGCTTGTTCTTGAGCAGTTCCACCGATTCGCCGAACGGCAGATACTGGATCTTCATGTCGCCATAGCTCAGCCCCGCCGCCTTGAAGATGGCCCGCGCGTTGAGTTCGGTCCCCGACTTGGGCGCTCCCACCGAGACCCGCTTGCCCTTGAGGTCGGCCAGAGTCTTGATCCCCGAGCCCTCGGTGGCGACGATCTGAATGTAGTTGGGATAGATGGCGGCGACGGTGCGCAGCTTTTTCAGCGGCGCCTTATAGCCGGCCTCTTCCACCCCCTCCCAGGCCTGGGTCAGCGAGTCGCCCAGGGTGAAGGCCAGCTCGCCCCGGCCGGCCTGCAGCAGGTTGAGGTTTTCCACCGACGCCTTGGTGGCCTGGACCGTCACCCGCGCGTCCGGCATGGCCTTGGCGAAGATGGAGGACAGGGCGTTGCCCATCGGGTAGTAGACGCCGCTGGTTCCTCCGGTAAGAATGTTGAGGAACTGCTCGGCTCGTGCCGGCACGACGACGACGACGGCCAGAACGGCCGCTATGACCAGCTTTTTCATGATTCCTCCCAAAATTCGTATTCTTCTTAGAAGGGTTTGGTATGACCATAACGCAAGCCCTCGACCTTGACCAGCCGAGCCGAACGCTTGTTCGATTCGCCGTGGCCGCCGCCCTGCTGCTGCTCCCCACCCTGGCGGCCGCCGCTGAACCGCCGCCCGCCGCCACCGTAACCAGCGACCATCCGCTGGCCGGCCGGATCTGGGATCCCAAGACCCAGCGCACGATCTCGCCCGACGTTCTGGTGGAACGGGCTCTGGCCGGCGGAATCGTCATATTGGGGGAGACCCACGACAACCCCGACCATCACGCCCTGCAAGCCTGGATGGTGCGCCGCATCGCCGCCGCCGGCCGCCGGCCGGTCACCGCCTGGGAGATGGTCGAGACCGATCACCAGGGCGTCCTCGACGCCAATCGGAACGACATGCCCGGCCTGGGCGCCGCCCTGGAATGGGAGAAGCGGGGCTGGCCCGACTGGTCGCTCTATCGCCCCATCGCCGAAGCCACGATGGCGGCCGGCGGCAGTTTGGTCGCGGCCAATCTGCCGGGCGAGGTCACCCGCCAGATCGCCCGAAGCCGCGAATCCACCGAGACCGCCGCCCGGTTCGGCCTCGACGATCCCCTGTCGCCGCAAGACGCCACGGCCATGGCCGACGAGATCCGGGAAAGCCACTGCAACATGCTGCCGGCAACCGCCATCCCCGCCATGGTGCGGGTTCAGCGCGCCCGCGACGCGTCCATGGCGGAAGTGGTGGCGGAACACGCCACCCGCCCCGAGGTGGGGCCGGTCATTCTGATCACCGGGTCGGGCCATGCCCGCTTCGACCGGGGCGTCCCGGCAAGACTGCGGGCGCTGGTGCCAGGTGTCCGAACCTTTTCACTGGCCTTCATGGAGGTCGAGCCCGAAGACCGCGAGGCGACCGCCGCCGCCGCCGCCCGGTTCGGCGCGGGCTTGCCGCCGTTCGACGCCATCTGGTTTACCGGCAAGGCCGAACGCGAGGATCAGTGCGCCCAGTTGGAGAAGCATCTGAAAGCCAAGAAATAGGCGGCCGGAATTATAGGCTACATCCCGCGTTCGAAATCGGCCGGAGCGCGCAGATAGGCGTTGAAGACGTCCGGCAGTTTCTTGCGCAGGTCCTCGTCGGGATCGTCGGCGTCGAGCTTGGCGACCGAGATCTTCTCGCAGAAGATCTTGACCAGCTTCTTGTTGCCGGGAACGCCGAAGATCTCGGCGAACTTCTCGTCGCCCAGCTTTTCGGTGCCGACTTCCAGGATGATCGGAATCTGGCTGAACCGCAGGAAGCGGACGATCTGATTGATCGCCTCGCCCGACAGGATGTGCAGGTGCGACGCCATCTGCTCCAGATCCTTGGCGTTCTGGACCTCCATGGCCTCCAGGCGGTCGGTGTCGACGCACATTTCCCAGAACTTCTCGCCCATCTTGTCGTAGACGGTGCCGTGCAGGAAGTCGTAGCGCTCCTTGCCCAGGAAGGCGATGCCCTTGGCCGCCAGCGGCTGGGTGTCCAGCATCTCGCGCATCATGTCGTCGGACAGGATGCGCTTGGCCTGATCCATGCTGTGGCGGCCGATGTCGGCCAGGGCGGCGATGCCCTCGGGGGTGCGCAAGGTGGTGACGCCGTGCCCCATTTCCCGGATCAGCTTGACCGGCAATTCAGCGAAGTAGGGAATCAGTGGCACCTGCCAGTCATAGTCCAGGTAGTCGGCGATGGCGCTGTAGAAGGTGTCGGCCTGGGTGGGCGACGGCTTGGGGACTTCCATGTCGCCCCACTTGCCCGACACCAGGGCGGTGATCTTTTCCAGCAGCGACTTGGGCGCCGCCTTGGCCGGAGCCTTGGCCGCCGCGGCCTCCGGGGGAGCGAAGCGCTTGGTGGCATAAGCCTTGGCGCCGGACCGCACCACCATGGAGATGATCTGATCGACGCTGCGTTCGCACCGCAGCGGCTTGTCGTTCTCCGCCACCGGATTGCCGGCGGGATCGACCAGGAATTCCTGGAAATGCTCGCGCCTGGTCTTGACCAGCTGCATGCAGGCGTACAGCAGGTCGGGCGTCGCCAGCACCGAGGCGTAAGGGTTGGGAAAAGCGGCCAGAGCCGGAATCAGCTTGGTCACCTTCTCCGTCACCGGCCCCTTGATGGTGGTGATGATTTCCTTGCGATGAGCCGCGTCCTTGTCGACCGGCTTCGCAACCTTATCCGCGGGCTTTCCAGCCTTAACGAGCGTGGCCATGCATTTCCCCCTTCCGTCCCATCAATCGCCCAGGACTTCGGCCGGAAGCTGGTTCATCTTGGCCAGAAGGTATTCGAGGTCGTCGTTTTCGAAATCGACGCCGAGGTCGCCATACTGGGTCAGAACCCGCTCGATCATCCGGCGGGAGAAGCGCTCGCGATCGTTGGGCCGGCCGTCATATTCCATTTCGTAGGACACATCGATGGCGGCGCGCATGGCGGCATAGAACGCCTTGGGCATCCCCGCCTTCTCGAACAACGCCTCGAAGCCGCGCTTGCCGGCGTCGTGGATCAGGGTCCGACAGTTTTCCACCTTGATCCGCGCCAGCTTGGCCAGGGCGACCTCGAAGAAGGTCAGGTCGCCCATGCACACGGCGCGCAGCATGATGGAGGGCGTCAAGCGGCCGACGCGGTAGAGGTGTTCCACCAGAGCGGCGACGTCGCTTTCGGAATTGGACAGCCCCAGAACCGCCAGTTCGCGGGCCTGGATCATCATGGCGGCGGCGGCCTCGGGGGTCATGTCGGGCCGCGCCAACAGATGCTTGCGCAGATTCTCCGAGACCTTGGTCATCAGCCGCTCGGCCACGGAAATGGGCAACGCCTTGCGTTCCACCAGCGATTTTCCAACCGCTTCGTTTTCGCCGTATTTGTCGGCCACATGAATCAGGGTGGTTTCGGTCAGCTCGGCGCCTTCGTTGGAGACCAGGGTCGCCACCGCGACCTCGTTGCCGGTTTCCACCAGGGCGTCGGCCACCGAGGCTGACACGCTGTGGCGTCCCGCCACCGCCACCTGCTTTTCCGGGCTCTGGCTCTGGACGATCTCGATCAGATCCTCGTCGGTGAGGACGTCCGAGAAATGCAGCATGGGAAGCGACACGTCATCGACGTCGCGGGCCAACGCCAGGGCGACGTCATGGGGAACCGTGGGGTTCTCCTTGAGTTGCCGCGACAAGGCCTCGCGCACCCGAACCTCGGCGTCGCGAACCATCAGACGGAAGATGTCCTCGGCCAGCTTGCGCTCGCCGACGCTCAGCCCCTGATGCTGAGAAGCAATCTTCTCAGCTATTTCCGTTCGCGTGTCCCCCGTCGGATTGGAGAGCAGGCGCTTGACGTCTTCCTCGTTGAGCTTCTGTTCCACGGCGTTTCTCTTACCTCTTCGGCCCGACTATACAACGCTTCCCGCATGCTGAACAGGCGGGACCCCCGAGCTCAAACCAGCAGCATATCAGATAGAAACCGGACCAGCACCTCCGGACCGCACTCTTCGAGAATTGGTGCGCAACGCCGGGTTTCGGCCCTCAGCCCCGGCACCGACAGACCGGCAGTGCCGCCGATTTCCCCGGCATGGCCGATGAACCAGCGCTCCAACCCCAAGGTGGTGGCCTCCAGATGGAATTGCAGTCCCAACGCCGACGCCCCCCAACGGAACGCTTGGTTGCGGGTGACCGAGGTGGAGGCCAGCAGCGTCGCCCCTTCGGGCAGGTCGAAAGTGTCGCCGTGCCAATGCAGCACCGGCACGGACTCCAAAACCGCCAGGGACGACGCCTTCCCAGCCTCGGTCAGGGTCAGCGGCGACCAGCCGATCTCCTTGCCCCCGCCATTGGGGTAGACCTTGGCGCCCAGGGCGCGGGCCATCAATTGCGCCCCCAGACAGATGCCGACAATCGGCCGGCCGGCGCGCAGGCGCGCTTCGATCAGCCGCAATTCATCGACGAGAAAGGGATAGGACTCGTCCTCGTAGGCGCCGATGGGACCGCCCAGCACCACCAGCAGGTCGGGCGCCAGCGGATCGACGGCGTCAAGCTCGTCCCAGCCCGCCTCCCGATAGGCGACGTCGAACCCCGCCTCCCGCAGGAACGGCTCGAAGCTCCCGAGATCCTCGAACGCCACGTGACGGATGGCAACGCAGGTCTTCATGTCTCCCCCGCTACATGAGGGGAAAGTCATACCCGAGCGGCGGGGCCGCGTCGAGGGTATTGGCCTCAGGCGGCCCGAACGTCGCGCAAGAACGTCTCGATGGTGCCCCGAAGGCGTCCCGACTGGTCGGCCAGGGTCCGGGACGCGTCCAGCACCTCGTGGGAGGAGACACCGGTCTGGTCGGCCGCCGCCTGGACCTGAACCACATTGCCGGAGACCTCGGCGGTGCCGGCCGCCGCCTGCTCCACATTGCGGGCGATTTCCTGAGTGGCGGCACCCTGGGCGCCGACCGAATCGGCCACGTCGCCAGAGATGTGGCCGATTTCCTCGATCACCGCCACGATCCTGCCGATGGTGTCCACCACACGGTGGGTCTGGTCCTGGATGGCGGCGATCTGCTGGCCGATCTCGTCGGTGGCCTTGGCGGTCTGGTTGGCCAGGGTCTTGACCTCGTTGGCGACAACCGCGAAGCCCTTGCCGGCTTCTCCGGCGCGGGCGGCCTCGATGGTGGCGTTCAAGGCCAACAGATTGGTCTGCGCCGCGATATCGTTGATCAGATTGACCACCTCGCCGATGCGTTGAACCGTTCCGGCCAGTTGGTTGACCGCCTCGCCGGCCTGTGACGCCTGATCGACGGCATTGCGGGAAATCTCGCTGGAATGAGTGACCTGACGGCCGATCTCGTTAATGGAGCTGGACAGTTCCTCGGCGGCGGCGGCCACGGTCTGGACGTTGACCGACGCTTCTTCCGACGCCGCGGCGACGGCGGTGGCCTGATGGCTGGTCTGCGCCGCGGTGGCGCTCATGGCGCCGGCGGTGGCTTGAAGCTGGCTGGCGGCGGCCGCCACCAGATGAACCACTCCGCTGGCGGCATGGTCGAACTCGGTTGTCAGCGCCTCGATGCGGGCGGCGCGCTGGCGCTGCGCTTCGTCGGCCTGCCGCTGCGCCTCTTCCAACCGGCGCTGCTGAATCAGGTTGGCGCGGAACACCGCCATGGCGGCCGCCATCTCGCCGACCTCGTCGCCCCTGCCGCTGGACGGAATCTCCACCGAGACATCGCCTTGGGACAGCGTCTCCATGGCTCGGGTCATGGCCGCCAGCGGCGGCATGATGGACGCGGCGGTCCGCGTCGCCGTCAGGATCCCCACCAGGATGCCGATGACCAGCCCCCCGACCGACACCATCATCATGGAATTGACCAGACGGGAGACCGTATCGGCGTCGGAGGCGAGCATCTTCTGCTGCACGTCGATCATGCCGCCGGCGCGGCGGCCATCGGCCCCCTTCTCGCCCGACAGCACCACCACCAGCCGATGAACCCGCGGCACCGCCTCGCTGACCAAAACCTCGATCGCCTCCGGGCTCACGCCCAACCCTTCCGCCTTGTCCTGCGCCGCCCTAAGCTCGCTGAGCAGGGTCCGGGCCTCGCGCCACGCCTCGGCATTGCGGGGATTGGTGAAGCGCGGCGCCAGCTTGTCCATGGCGGCGGCATGGCCGGCCAGTTCGACCCAGGCATCGGCGCGCTCCTGCTTGAAACCGTCCTTGCCGGTCAGCAGGAAGCCGCGCAACGCCGCCAGCGAGGCGTACATCTCGCTCTCGATGGCGGTGCTGGTCTGAGCCACCGGCATGCGGAAACCGATCATCCGGTCGGATGCGACGTCCACCGCTCTGGCCTCGTAGACCACGACACCAGTCACCACCGCGATCACGGCGCACAGGACGGAGAACCCCAGCCAAAGACGCTGGCCGATCCGAAGACTCGATTTCCGACTGACGGCCATGAGCCCCTCCACAGCAAGATTATCGTGACCTCGCCCATCCCCTGAGCCCAAGCCACTCTGTTCACATTTGATTAATATCAAAAGGTGGACTTGAAATCCACCAATTCTAATGTCGGCCTAATTCTTTAGAGGTGCCCATTGATAAATAAGGTATTAGCCAGCTGAATTTCGCCAAGCCGCCAATTTCCATTTGCATCCCGGCCGGTCACAGGCCCAAATCAAGGCAATATGAGCACCGACAAGAAAGCCTGGCTGAAGCCAATTCTCGAGCCGCTGCGTCCGGTCATGCGCGAGCTGCTGACCGCGTCGCTGTTCATCAACCTGATGGCGCTGGCGGTGCCCATCTTCGTGATGCAGGTCTACGACCGGGTGATCGGCCATAACGGCGTCGCCACCCTGAAGGGGCTGGTGATCGGCGTCGGCGTGCTGCTGGCCTTCGACTGGATCATCCGCACCTCGCGCGGGCGGATCATGCAGACGGCGGCGCTACGCATCGACGTGGAAATCGGCACCAAGCTGTTCGACAAGGTGATGCATCTGCCGCTCCGGGCGCTGGAAAGCCGCCCGGCCTCGTTCTGGCAGACCCTGTTCCGCGACGTGGACACCATCCGCAACACCGTCTCGGGCGCCACCGCCACCTTGTTGGCCGACCTGCCCTTCGTGCTGATCTTCCTCTGCGTCATCTTCATCATCGGCCGGCCGCTGGCCTTGGTGTTCGTCCTGATGTTCGTGGCGTTCCTGGTGCTGGCCTGGCGCTCCGGCAGCGCCGTGGCGGACAGCGCCGGCAAGGAAAAGAACGTCCAGTCCTCGCGCGACGCCCTGGTGGCCGAGATCATCGCCGGCCGCGCCACGGTCAAGGCGGTGGCGCTGGACCGCGCCATCCGCCCCATCTGGGAGGAGCGCCAGGCCGGCACCATCGAACAGTCGATCCAGCGCGGCGCCATCGCCGACGGCTACGTCAACCTCGGCCAGGGGTTGACCATGCTGGGCAGCGTGGCGCTGACCACGGTGGGCGCGGTGTTCATCATGGACCACGACCTGACCATGGGCGCGCTGGTGGCCTGCAACATGCTGTCGTCGCGGCTGTACGGCCCCATCAACCAGTTGGTCGGCGGCTGGAAGAGCTTCACCGCCTTCCGCCAGTCGGTGGAGCGCCTGGGCGAGGTCTTCGCCGAGACCGAGGAGCGGCGCCACAGCGGCATCACCCGCGAACGCCCCTCCGGCCTGGTCACCCTGGAAGACATCTCCTTCGCCTACGACAAGAAGTCCCAGGCCGCCGCCACCATCGACCGCCTGGAAATCCGCCCTTCCGGCATCACCGCCATCCTGGGCCGCAACGGCAGCGGCAAGACCACCCTGCTCAAGATCATCCTGGGCCTCTACCACCCGGCCAAGGGTCGCGTGCTGCTGGACGGCGGCGACATCGCCCAGTTCACCCGCGCCGAACTGGCCGGCTGGATGGGCTATGTGCCGCAGGAATGCGTGCTGTTCAACGCCTCCATCCGCGACAACATCGCCTACGGCCAGCCCGGCTGCTCCGACGAAGCCATCCTGGAAGCGGCCAAGGTGGCCGGCGTGCATCAGTACATCGTCGATCTGCCCGACGGCTACGCCACCTCCATCGGCGAGGCCGGCTCGCGGTTGTCGGCGGGCCAGCGCCAGCGCATCGCCATCGCCCGCGCCCTGATCGGCAATCCCCCGGTGCTGCTGCTGGACGAGCCGTCGGCCAGCCTCGACCGTCAGGCGGAGGAGGATTTGCGGGCGACCCTGGCCGAGCTGTCCAAGACTCACACCGTCATCATCGTCACCCATAGTCCGGTGCTGCTGCCCATCTGCCGCGACGTGGTGGTGCTGGACAAGGGCGTGGTCGCCGCCGCCGGCCCCGCCGCCGAGACCCTGCAGCGCCTGTTTGGCGTCCGCCAGCCGCAGCCTCATCCACAACCCCACCCACAGCCGATCAGCTCCCAGCCGACGGCGCCGCTGGGGGCCGGGATTCACATCGGGGTCGGAGGCGGGACATGACCGACCAACCGCCCGTTCCGCCCGCCGCGCCGCCGCAGCCCAGCCAGGAGCAGATGATGCAGATGCTGGCCGCCGCCATGGGTGGTGGCGGCGGCGGCCCACCCCCACCGCCACCGCGGCCGTCACCCTGGGCGGTGGCGCGCTCGCTGGGCGGCATCATCCTCTGGCTGTTCGCCGCGCCGGAGGGAAGCCGCCGTCGTGGCGTGCATCGCGCCGTCATCGACTGGTTCCTGCCCAACGTGAACCCGGTGGAGCCCATCGCGGCGGAGGAGCATCATGCCGCCGAGCATGGCCACCGCCTCTATCGTCTGGCCAATTCCTATCCGCTTCCCACCTGGCGGCCGCTGGCCCGGGTGGTGATGACCCTGACCGCGCTCTTCATCGGCTGGGCCATGGTGGCCCAGCTGGACGAGGTCGCCATCGCCGAGGGCGAGGTGGTCCCGGAAGGCAAGGTCAAGGTCATCCAGCATCTGGAAGGCGGCACCGTCCGCGAAATCCATGTGAACGAAGGCGACGAGGTCAAGGAGGGCCAGCCGCTGATGCTGATCGAATTGCCGGTCAGCTCGCTCAACCGGGACGAGCTTCAGGTCCGCCTCGACGGTTACATGCTTCAGCGCGCCCGCCTCCAGGCGGAACTGACCAGTCAGAACGTCGCCTTCCCCAAGGACGAGGCGACGCGCCAGCCGGCCCTGGTGGAGTCCGAGCGCCGGTCGTTCGAGGCGCGCCGCCAGGCTCTCAAGGCGACCCTGTCGGTCTTGCAGGATCAGGTGTTGCAGAAGGGGTTGGAGGTTCAGGAATACGAAACCAAGCAACGCACCCTGACCACCAGCCTGCGGCTGTCGCAGGAGCGCTTCGCCATGTCCAAGGATCTGGTCAAGTCGGGTTTGGCGTCACGCATGGATCACGTCCAGTTGGAAAGCCAGATGGAGGATCTAAGAGGGCAGCTGGAAAGCGCCAACGCCTCCATTCCCCGCGCCAGGGCGGCCCAGCAGGAAGCGCGCGGCCGCATGGAGGAGGAGCAGGCCAAGTTCCAGCGCACCGCCCAGGGCGAAATGTCCGAGGCCGAGCTGAACATCGCCCGCACCAGGGAATTGCTGAGCCAGGCCGCCGACCAGCAGCGCCGCACCCTCATCACCAGCCCCATCGACGGCATCATCAAGAACATGCGGTCCAACACCATCGGCGGCGTGATCCGGCCGGGCGACCCCATCATGGAAATCGTGCCGCTGCACGAGCGCTTGCAGATCGACACCAAGCTCAACCCCATGGATCGCGGCTACGTCCAGGTCGGCCAGCGCGCCACCGTCAAGATCAGCGCCTACGACTACACCACCTATGGCGGGCTGGATGGCGACGTCATCCTGGTGGCGGCGGACACCACCGTTCCCCAGACCCAAAACGCCCAACCCTACTACCGGGTAGTGGTGCAGACCGACCGCGCCTATATCGGCGACGAAACCGACAAGCGCCTGATCAGTCCCGGCATGCAGGCCAGCGTGGAAATCCACACCGGCACGAGGTCGGTGATGGAATTCCTGGTCAAGCCGGTCCTCAAGTTGCGGCACGAGGCGTTCCGCGAACGATAAGCTCGGTCCGCAAGCCCTCGCCCAGCCCGACAAGAGACGTATTGTGAACTTTGCGCTTGCGGGGATGGCATAACGAAAGCGCCCCTTGTCCGCCAAGGGCGCACGAAATTCGGGTAATCGGTGATGGCTTCGCGGTGACGATGGCGACAGTATCCGCCCATGCCGCACCGCCGCATCAGGGGCGGCTATACTGCCTCGCGGACGTCCTCCCGGCCCGCCCGCCGCCCCGGCCTCGCCGGGACTTGGGCGATGTTCCGCGAAGTCTTCGGCGGTGTCGCCATACTGGCCGTTATACGACTTTGGCCGGGCCGATCCGGGGACGCCCCGAATGGCGGTTGTGTGCCAGAAGGAGGCATCCAGTTATTGGGTCGGCGAGGTGCCACTCACCCGATGGCCGAGGATAATGCTGGAGCGAAAATCATCCACCAGTGCAGTTGGCGAAAACGAAGGTTGCAAGTTCTTGAACACTTACGTCCCGATTCCCAAGTAATATTACTTTCGAATTGCCAACCATATCGTCAGCGCAAACTTCGGCGCGCGCATTGTTTCCGTTCAATGATACCGCGCAAATGGCTCCA
Organism: uncultured Magnetospirillum sp.; assembly: GCF_903853455.1. Lineage (GTDB taxonomy): Bacteria > Pseudomonadota > Alphaproteobacteria > Rhodospirillales > Magnetospirillaceae > Phaeospirillum. The sequence continues at coordinate 3,173 of NZ_CAINTR010000089.1, read as the reverse complement.
TAGTTATTTGCGCGGAAGAGTTGCAAGTTTACCAAGCTATCACAAGTAATAATCTTGCCGCTCTCCCGTGATACGGCATTTTCATCAAGAAATTTCACTCGTTTTCTGGTAATCCTTAAGACCATTACGGTTACGTTTTTCCCGTCAACCGTCACCTCCTCCTTTCGGACACCATCTTCTGCCGCAATCGAATTCAAGTTGTTTATTCTGTCTCTGTAGAATCCAATCAAACATTTAGCTGCATCATGAATTTGGTCTACCGATAACGATCCTACATCTTTTGGGATGCGGCACTCCAGAAGTGCGGCGAGACAGCCACAATTTTTGCTCTTTTAGTACCAATTTATCATTGTCGGCACCCAGGCCTTGTCGAGTAGCTGAAAGCGCCTTGGCCACTCCCAAGTCCTCATCAGAGAGCGCCCGATCAGCACAGATGAGCTTTTCGACTGCCGCCGACGCTTTGGCGCAGTCGAAGCTCGGGGAGGCAAATGATGTGTGGGCGATCAGCGCAATACAACATACGACCAATACACTATACAATGGCCTCATTGTAAGTATCTTTGACAGAAGTTCATCCCCGTGCCCACTCCGACGAAGTGTGGCGCTTCTCACTAGAAAGCAGCCCCCAATAAAGACGGATCACGAACGGCCGTCCCCATATGACTGATTATGCGATGCCATCGCAACCGTCCCGCCACCCTACCTTTGAGCGAAGTTTGCCACGACGGCCGCCGCCATGACAAGAGCATCCCAAACAGCGTGCGTCCGCCGTGGCCGATATGAGGCATTGGCATGACGGAGTTCTCGGCGGTTTGGGTTTACATCCCCGGACTGGAAGAAACCGGGCCAACCGGCTATATTGAGACCTGGAAAAGGGATTTTTGCCATGTCGACACTGGATTTCAGCCACCTTTCGACCGAACAGAGACTTGACCTCATCGGCGAGATTTGGGACAGCATCGACCATGACGCGGTGCCGTTGACGGCCGCGCAAACCGCCGAAGTCGACCGCCGCCTTGAGACGCTGGACGAGGATATAAAGCACGGGATCGACGCCGAGGCGTTGGAAGCGGAACTTGATCGCCGCTACAGATAATGCGGGTTGTCCTCACCCCGCAGGCGCGGGCCGAGTATGTGGAGGCCGTGGACTGGTACGCCGACCAAGCCCCCGGCCTTGAAAAACGCTTCCGCGCGGCCTTCCGGACCGTCCGCTTGCGGATGGTGGAGAACCCCCACCAGTTTTCCCCGGCCGTCGTCGGCACGCGCCGGGCGTTGCTGCGGGACTTCCCCTATGTGGTGGTTTTCCGGGTATCGGGCGACGTGGTGGAGGTGATCGCCTTCTTTCACACGAGCCGCGATCCGCGCCGCTGGCAGGAGCGGCAATAAGCAATACCGGACGTCCTGTGCCGGCAAAATGCGATGCCGTCACAACGCCCCCCCCCTACACCATGATGCACATGCGGACATTGCCCCACAGGCGCCCGCCGAGGAAGACCGGCGACGAGATGTCCTTGAGGATCTGGAACTGGTTGCCGAGGTTGCGGCGGAAGGTCTGGACCAGGAAGGGCTTGGTCGAGGTGCCGACCCGGGTGGCGGTGCGGTCCATGTGGCGCATGCGGTGGCGGGAATTCTGGGCGTTCCACACCGGGTCGCTGGTGGGCGGCTGTGCGTATTTCTTGTTGTGCACCGGCATGTAGCCGTTGCGGTCGGTGATGGTGCACAGCACCACGTTGGGGGCCATGGTCGATGGCGGCTCGACGATGGACGGTACCAACCGCTCGACCAGGCTCAGCCAGCGGGTGGAGTAGCGCGGCGGCTGGATGCCGGGAATCTCCATGTAGTTTTCATCGAACATGGTGGTCATGTCGATCTCGCCCTGGGTCAGGGCCTGTTGCAGCACCGCCTGGACCTGGGCGGCGGTCTCCTGAACCCGCTTGATGAAGGGGGTGTCCACGGTTTCGATCCCGGCCTCGGCCAGCAGTTCGATCAGGTCCTCGCCGAATTCCAGCATCTGGTAGGCGGCGCGGGTGACCTGCTCGGCATCGGTGCGCGACAGCGACTCGTTCTCGGCGATCTGGCGGATCTCCTCGGCCACCCTGGTGCAATTCTGGCGATTGGCCTCGGCCTGCTCGGCCATGTCGGTGACGCTGGCCGCCACCTGCCCCATGGCATCGCTCACCTGATCGAGAGCGGAAATGGCCTCGCCGATGGCTCCGGTCCCGGCGCGGGCGGCGGTGGCGGCGCCGGTGGCCGAACCGCTTTCGGCGATGATGGCGCCGATCTGGTCGCGTAATTCCCCCACCGTGCCCTGGATGGTCTTGACCATCTCGGAGGTCCGCCGCGACAGCTCCTTGACCTCGTTGGCGACCACGGTGAAGCCGCGTCCGGCCTCGCCCGCCCGCGCCGCCTCGATGGTGGCGTTCAGCGCCAGCATATTGGTGGCCCGGGCGATGGTCTCGATTTCCTCGGTGGCCTTGCCGACACGGCCCAGCGAGGTTTGCAGCCCCGGCAATTGCCGCTCGACCCGGCCGGTACTCTCGACCAGAGCGAAGACGTCCGCCATCCCCGTCTTGATGGCGCTTTGCGAGTTCATCATCCGCTCGGCCATGGCGCGGGCGGCATCCTTGGTCTCGGCGGCGGTGGCGGCGATGCGGCCGTTGGAACCCTCCATGACCGAGGTGGCCTCGCCCACCGCCGCCAGCATCTCGGTCTGGCCGGCGATGCGCTTGGAGACGTCCTCGATACGGCCCGCGATGTCGGCCGAATTGATCCCCAGTTTGCTGACCCGTTGCGCCAGGGCGCGGATCAGTTCCTCGACCTCGCGTTCCGTGGTCGATTGGCCAAGGTCAACGGCGGAAACCGGTTCCATATCCATGATCCTCCCCGATGGGCGGTTGAATGCCCGGGGAGAGTGCCGCAACTCCCGCGTCCTCGGCAAGCCTCAAGACAGCCTAATACGCAGAGGACCAGGGATGCACGTCTTGCGGTCCATTCGAGCTTGCGGCGGCGGCACGAACCTGCAAGGGCGCCTCATACCAAATCCCGATGAGCCGGACTCATCGGGATTTGGTTAGGCCCAAAGGGCCGCGCGCCTTATGGCGCGGGAGGCAAGGGCGCACAGCGCCCGCCCGCCGCATGAGGGCGGTCCCGGTAATCGGTTGCGATTACCGGGA
>NZ_CAINTR010000088.1 GCF_903853455.1 uncultured Magnetospirillum sp. | reverse complement strand
CGCCCTCAACCTGCTGGCCTTCGCCATGCACAATGCCTGCGACCTCGTCGAAGGCTCATGGCAGGAAGGGCGGCAGAAAGTCGGCGCCAAAATGCGCCTCTTCGAGCACATCCGCACCGTCACCGCCTACTTCGTCTTCCCATCCTGGGGAAGCCTCTTGCGAACCATCCGAACCGGGAGACCGCCCCCGCAGCCACCTTGATGATCCCAACCCCACAACGCTCAACCCCGCCCCGAAACCTCATACCCTCGCGCAAGCCCATACTGAGAACCGCTGGGGTGGTGCCGCGCCCCTTGACCAGCCGGGGCGCCATGGGGGCCTTCTCCACATGGGAATCGCCGCAGACCGGGCAGGCGATCTCGCCCGCCGCCACCTGGGAGTCATAGGTGGCGCCGTCCTTGAACCAGGCCTCGAAATGATGCTGGCCGGCGCAACGCAGTTCGAACAGGATCATGGAGTTTGCTCTCTCTCGACCCCACTATCCTACAGGGCTTCATAGCGAAGGGCACGGCAAGAGTATGGCGACCAATCCGTTCAAGACCGTTCCATCCGCCTGGATCGAACGTTTCGCGCCGCTGGTGCGTTCCGGCGGCGCGGTCCTCGACCTCGCCTGCGGCGGCGGCCGGCATTCGCGGCTGTTCCTCGACCGGGGCCACCCCGTCACCGCCCTCGACCGCGACATCGCCCAGGCCCACCTGGCCGACGGCGCCGAGATGATCGAAGCCGACTTGGAGAACGGCTCGCCCTGGCCGCTGGCGGGGCGCCGGTTCGCGGCGGTGGTGGTCGCCAACTATCTGTGGCGGCCGCTGTTCCCCCAATTGCTGGACAGTCTGGACGCCGGCGGCGTGCTGCTCTACGAGACCTTCGCCCTGGGCAACGAGGCGTTCGGCCGGCCGCGCAATCCCGACCATCTGCTGGAGCGGGGCGAATTGCTGCGCCTGACCCCGGGCCTCCACGTGGTCGCCTACCAGGACGGCATCGAGGGCAAGCACAAGGTGGTGCAGCGCATCTGCGCCGTCAACGGACCGGGACCGGTGGAACTGCCGTAACAGGCTGCGAAAGAACGCCTCCCGCATTCGTTTGTCTCGTCACCCCCGCGGACCGAAGGGAACGCGAAGCGGACAAAGCGGGGGTCCATGGTGGGGCAAGCCTCCCGCGCCAAGACAAGAAATGGATTGCGGAGGCATGGATTCCCGCTTTCGCGGGAATGACGAAAGATTTTTCCGCAGCCTCCCTACCGCTTCGGCATGGCGAAGGGGCGGTCGTGGTCCAGGCAGGGAACCTTCTTGCGGGCTTCCTCGATCTTGCGCGGATCGATGTCGGCCATCACCCAGCCGGGCTGTTCCAGCGCGTCGGCCAGGATCTCGCCCCATGGGCTGACGATCAGGGAGTGGCCGTAGGTCTGGCGGTTGTTGACGTGCTCGCCGCACTGGGCGGGAGCGAAGACATAGCAGCCGGTCTCGATGGCCCGCGCCCGCAGCAGCACATGCCAATGGGCCTTGCCGGTGGTGCGGGTGAAGGCGGCCGGCACCGTCAGGAAGTCGCAGCCCGCCTTGGCCAGCGCCCGGTAGAGATGGGGAAAGCGCAGGTCGTAGCAGATGGACAGGCCAAGCTTGCCCCAGGGCAGATCGACGGCAACCGCCTGATCGCCGGGCGAGAAGGTGGCGGATTCCCGATAGACCTCGCCCAGCCCCAGATCCACGTCGAACATGTGGATCTTGTCGTATTTGGCGGCGATGGCGCCGTCGGGACTGATGACGAAGCCGCGATTGGCCACCATGCCGTCATCGATCAGCACGTGCAGGCTGCCGATATGCAGCCATGCCCCGATCTCGCGGGCCAGGTCGCGGAAGAACTTCAGCGCCAGATGCTCGTCCTCGGGCATGGCCTTCAGCACGATGTTGGAGCGTCCCCACTCCATCATGGCGACGTTCTCGGGCATCAGGATCAGGTCGGCGCCGGCGGCACGAGCCTCGACGGCGAATTTGGCCGCCGTCTCGCAATTGGCCATCAGGTCGTTGCCGGCGTTGACCTGGACGCAGGCCGCCTTGAAGCTCCTCATGCGGCACCGGTCAGCATGGGATCGAGCTTGCCGGCCCGGTCGAGGTCGTAAAGATCGTCGCAGCCGCCCACATGAACGCCGTCGATAAAGATCTGCGGCACCGAGCGCCGGCCGCCAGCCCGGTTGGTCATGTACTGACGCAAGCCGTCGTCGGTGGATACGTTGATCTCGGTGTAGGCGGCGCCCTTCTTGTCGAACAGCTTCTTGGCCCGGACGCAATAGGGGCAGACGTCGGTGGTATAGATCTCGATCTCGGCCATGACAGGCTCCGTCATTGGGGCATTGCCATATATACCGCGCGTCGTCCTTTTGACCAGCCCCCTACTCCGTCCGCACCACGCGCCCCAGGGTCAACACATCCACATGGGCGGCGCCGGCCCGCAACAGGACACGGGCGCATTCGCCCACCGTGGCGCCGCTGGTCAGCACGTCGTCGACCAGCACCACCCGCTTGCCCGCCAGCACCGGCTTATGACGCTCGGCCACCTGGAAGGCGCCGGCGACGTTGTCGTGACGGCCGGCCCGGTTCATGTGCCCCTGGGGCTTGGTGCGACGCTTGCGGATCAGCAGGTCGGGCACCGCCGCCACCCCGCTGTGGCCGGCCAGATCCATGGCCAGCAAGGCCGCCTGGTTGTACCGCCGCGACAGCAGCCGCCAGCGATGCAGCGGCACCGGAACCAGCAGGTCGGCCTCGGCCAGCAGTTCGGCGCCGGCGCGGGCCATCCAGCGGGCGAAAGCGGGCACGCCTTCCAGCCGGTCGCCATGCTTGAAGCGCAGGATCAGGACGCGCGAGGCGTCGTCATAGCGAAACACCGCCCGCGCCCGGCCAAAGCGCGGTGGCTGGCGGAGGCACTCGCCGCAGCAGGCGTCGGGACCGGGGTCGAACTCGAACGGCAGGCCGCAGGCGCGACAAAACGGCGGCGCCAGGAAGACGATCTTGGACCAGCAGCCGGGGCACAGGGCGCCGGGCTCGCTCACCTGGGCATGGCAGCACAGGCAGAGCGGCGGCAACAGCGCGTCGATCACGAACCGCCCGACCCGTCGCAGCATCAACCCCACCCATCGTTGCGGTAGGAAAGCATGGCCACGCCGATGGCGGGTGTCCAGCGGCTTATGTAAAGAATTCGCCCGTGTCATGCGCAGAGTTCTATTTCCCCCAAATGGCCGAGCATGGCATATACATTGGTATGAGAATCTTCGACCGCTCCCTGGTGCGCAGGCACCGAGACCGTGCCGCCCCGGGGTTCACCGCACACGACTTTCTGGTGCGCGAGGTGGCCGAACGGCTGGCCGACCGTCTCGACGACGTGACCCGCCGGTTTCCCCTGGCGCTGGATCTGGGCTGCCATACCGGTGAGATGGCCGGCATCCTGCGCGGGCGCGGCGGCGTCGAGACGCTGGTCCAATGCGACCTGTCGCCGGCCATGGCGGCGCGGGCGGCGGCCAACGGCAAACCCACCCTGGTGGTGGATGAGGAATGGCTGCCCTTCGCGCCGGCCAGCTTCGACCTGGTCATCTCCAACCTGTCGCTGCACTGGGTCAACGACCTGCCCGGCACCCTGTTGCAGATCCGCCGTATCCTCAAGCCCGACGGCTTGTTTCTCGCCGCCGTGTTCGGCGCCGGCACCCTGGCCGAGTTGCGCCAATCGCTGATGGAAGCCGAACTGGCCGAGGAAGGCGGCGTCAGTCCCCGCGTCTCGCCGTTCGCCGACGTCAAGGATCTGGGGGCGCTGTTGCAGCGGGCCGGCTTCGCCCTGCCGGTGGTGGATTCCGACACCGTCGCCGTCACCTATGCCGACCCCATGCGCCTGCTGGCCGACCTGCGCGGCATGGGCGAGACCAACGCGGTCGCCGAGCAACGCAAGGGACTGACCCGGCGCGCCACCCTGCTGCACGCCATCCAGGCCTACCAGACCCACTACGCCGGCCCCGACGGCCGCCTGCCCGCAACCTTCCAGGTCATGACCCTGACCGGCTGGGCGCCGCATCCCGACCAGCCCAAGCCGCTGGCGCCGGGCAGCGCCACCCACCACCTGTCGGAAGCCCTGGGCGGCGGCCCCATCGGGGGATGGAGCGGCGACCGCACCCCCGCCGACAAGTCCTGATGCGCTTCGACGCCCCCCTCACCCGCGCCACCCTGATCCGCCGCTACAAGCGTTTCCTGGCCGACGTGACGCTGGAGTCCGGCGAGGAGATCACCGTCCACCTCGCCAATTCCGGCGCCATGCTGGGAACCGCCACGCCGGGCATGGAGGTATGGCTGTCGCCGGCCTCCAACCCCGAACGCAAGCTGAAGTGGAACTGGGAACTGGTGACGGTGGACGGCGAACTGGTGGGGGTCAACACCGCCCATCCCAACCGCATCGTCGCCGAAGCGGTGGCCGACGGCCTGATCGCCGAACTGACCGGCTACGACACCATCCGCCGCGAGGTCAAATACGGCCGCAATTCGCGCATCGACCTGTTGCTGGAAGGCGCCGGCCGCCCCAAATGCTGGGTGGAGGTCAAGAACGTCCACCTGAAACGCGGCGACTGGGCGGAATTCCCCGACGCGGTCACCGTTCGCGGCACCAAGCATCTGGCGGAGTTGCGCGACATGGTCGCGGCGGGTGACCGGGCGATGATGGTTTACCTGGTGCAGCGCGCCGACTGCGTCGGGTTCCGGCCGGCGGCGGACATCGACCCGACCTACGCCGCCGCCCTGGTCGAGGCGACGCGCGACGGCGTCGAAGCGATCTGCTATATCTGCCGGCTGTCGCTGGATGGAATCGTCATCGGCGAAGCTTTGCCCATCAGCGTCGACGGCCGACGCACCTAGAGACGGAAACAAGGGATTGATGGAACGGGAAGACAGGGAATCGTCGCGAATTCGCCTCCACGGCCCGGCGGACTTCGAGGGTATGCGCAAAGCCGGCCGTCTGGCCGCCGAGACGCTCGACTTCATCGCACCCTATGTGGTGCCGGGGGTGACCACCGCCGAGATCGACCGCCTCTGCGCCGAGTTCATCATCGAGCGCGGCGCCGTCAACGCCCCCATGAATTATCGCGGCTACCCCAAATCCGTCTGCACCTCGGTCAACCATGTGGTCTGCCACGGCATCCCCAGCGACAAGACGCTGGAGGACGGCGACATCGTCAATATCGACGTCACCCCCATTCTCGACGGCTGGCACGGCGATTCCTCGCGCATGTACTATGTGGGCAAGGTCGGCGTGAAGGCGAAGAAGCTGGTGGAGGTCACCTACGAATCGCTGATGCGCTCCCTCGAGATCGTCAAGCCCGGCGCGACGCTGGGCGATATCGGCCACGCCATCCAGACCATCGTGGAAAAGCACCGCTTCTCGGTGGTGCGCGATTTCTGCGGCCATGGCCTGGGCCGCGTGTTCCACGAGCCGCCCAACGTCATGCATTTCGGCCGTCCCGGCGAAGGCCTGGTGCTGGAGCAGGGGATGTTCTTCACCATCGAACCGATGATCAACGCCGGCAAACCCGACACCAAGATCCTGTCCGACGGTTGGACGGCGGTGACCAAGGACAAGTCGCTGTCGGCCCAGTTCGAGCATTCCATCGGCGTGACCGCCACCGGCTGCGAGATCTTCACCCTGTCCCCCGCCGGCCGCCACTGCCCCCCTTACGTATAGGATGGCCTTCCCTACGTATAGGCCCACATCCAATGTGAAGCGGTTCATAGAAGGAGACCCTGTATCCTCGCTAGGATTGTAACCGCTATATCAGACCCCATGCATTTTGGGATATAGTTGCGGCATCGGGTGTCGTTTTTAACGCTGAAAGGAGACGGTCGTGGGAGCGAGTGCAAATGCCATGACCGACACGGCCACTGCGGTCTTCCGCATCAACAGCACCCTGCAGGGGCCGGTGGTGGACATCCTTGGCCAGTTCCTGCCGGAACTGAACGCCCTGCCGCGCGGTCAGGCCTATGACCGCACCCTGGACGACCTCAACCTCCTCACCCGCTGCTTCCAGATTTTCCGTCAGGAGCGCCCGCGCTTCCGCACCGTGCTGGTCGACGAGCGTCGCCGCCCGGTCGCCGAGGACAATGTGCCGCTGTCCTGCGGACGCACTCTGGCCGAGATCGTCGCCATGGTGGTGCGCACCGCCGCCAAACGCTATTTCCGCCGCACCCTCGCTCCCGCCAAGGCCGAGCCGGTCGCCCGCGTCGAAACGCCGCCCGCCGCCGCCACCCGCAACCCCGCCGACGAACTGTACGACGCCATCAAGGCCTATCTGCTGCACGAGTGGCAGGTGCCGCTGGTTCCCGCCTATGCCGAGATGGAGCCGGCCCTGGTCCGCCGGGTCGGAGCCAAGTTGCTGGATGCGCGCGAGCCCGAGGCCCTGGCCCGGTTGATCGCCGATCCCGACGCCCCGACGCGCCCCGACATGCCGGTCCGGACCGATGCGCCCAAGCGGGTGGACGGCCCGTTGCGGCCGGAACTGACCATCAGCACCAACGGGCTGACCTCGTCCCTGGCGCCGTCGTCTGCCGCCCAAGCGCCGTGCCGGCCGGTCAACCCCCGCACCGCCGCGCTCGACGACATCCTGACGCCCGACCGGCTGCGCCTGCGCGCCGAGGCCTTCACCCAGACCCTGCTGGATCCCGAGGTCCGCGCCGCCTTGCCCAACCCCGAGCAGACCCTTCGGATCGGCGACGTGCTGCGGGGCGTCGGCGGCCAGCCGACCGTCACCCTGGTGGAAGGGCTTGGCCTGCGCAAGGATCAGCTGGCGGTGATGCTGATGGTGGCGCAAGACAGCATCGGCAGCACCGTGTTCGGACGCCTGTTCGGACCACGGGCCGATCCCGAACTGGTGGCCCGTATCGTTGATCGGGCACGAATCAGGGGCTTGGGTCCCGAGTCCGACGTGCTCGACTGTGCCATTTTCATACGCGGCGTCTTTGCCCGCTTCGGGCATCGGTCGCGGCGGGATTAGCATCCGCTCGAATTCCTACTGGGAGCCATGACAGAGGAAGGCTTGGGTTTTCCCACCTTTCGCCGTACCCTTGTCCCAGACAGAGACTCAAACGGACCCGTTCATGCCGCGTTCGCCCACGGAGTCCCATGCGCAGATTATCCGCCAGATCAATCTGACCTTGGAAGGTCCGGTGGCGGAGGTCATGGCGCAACTGGTGCCCGAGCTGAAAAAGCTGCCACGCCGCGGTGTGCTGGAGCATGTCCTCGACAATCCCGAACTGCTCGACCGCTGCTTCAAGGCATTTCGCTCCAATATCGAGCACTTCCGCGCCCTGCTGGTGGATCAGCAGAACGTTCCGGTCGAGCAGGCCGACGCCCTGCTGGCGTGCGGCCGCAGCCTGGAAGACGTGGTGGCCATGGTGGTCCGCACCCATGCCAAGCGCCACTTCCGCAAGCGGCTTGACGGCGACACCCGCTCGCTCAAGGCCGGAAACCGCCCCCCCAAGCCCCGGTCGGAGAGCGGCGGCGGCTTGATGGAGCGGCTGGTGCGGCTGTTCACCGCCGCCCAGGCGGCGCCCATGCCGCAACGCAGCCGGAGCGAGGTGCTGTACGACGCCTTCAAGGAGCATCTGCTGCACGACTGGCAGGTGCCGCTGGTCCAGGAATACTCCACCTTGTCGCCGCAACTGGTCCGGCGGCTGGGCAAGCGCATCCTCGACTACAAGGTTCCCGAGGACATCCGCCGGCTGAAGGAGAACCCCAACGAGCTGCCGGTTCCCTCCACCCGGCCCGACGCCATCCCCACCTTCCTGCTGTCGCCCAAGGCCCGCGCCGACGCCGCCAAGACCGCGGCGGCCAAGGGCAAGCCCATCGGCCTGACGCCCACCGGCGGCGACCCGGCCCAGCCGGTCCACATGGTCAAGCCGGTGGAGGAGGCCAAGGCCGACACCAGCGACAAGCGGGCCCGGCTGGCCGAGGTTCTGACTCCCGACCAGAAGCGGCTGCGCGCCGCCGCCTTCACCATGATCCTGCTGGATCCCGCCGTGCGGTCGGTGCTGCCCAATTCCGAGCAGACCGTGCGCATCACCGGCCTGTTGGCCGAGATGGGAGGGCTGCCGGCCAAGATGCTGGTCGGCGAATTGGGGCTGCGGACGGATCAGTTGGCGGTGACGGCGCTGACCCTCCACGACCAGTTGGGCGAGGTGATGTTCCGCCGCTCGTTCGGCGTTCCCGGCAATCTGGACTATGTGGGGAAATTCATCGAGCGCGCCAAGGCCGCCGGCATCACCCAGCAAACCCCGCTGGCCGAGATCGTCGCGTTCATCACCAAGATGTTCGTCGGCATGAAAAAGCCGCCGCCCTCCACGCCGCGAGCGGTGGTGACTTAGGGGGCACCCTAGGCGAGAAGAAGCCCCTTAGGCGTGGCCGGCGTCGGCCGACAGCAGGCCGACATCGATCCCCAGCTTGTGGATGGCCTGCTCGTATTTGTGTTCGAGGTCGCGGCCGAACAACAGGTCGGCATCGGCCGGCACGTTGAGCCAGGCGTTCTCGCGAATTTCCGAATCCAACTGGCCCGAGCCCCAACCGGCATAGCCCAGCGCCAGCAGGCTCTGGTTGGGGCCGCTGCCCTCGGCGATGGCGCGCAGCACATCGACGGTGGCGGTGAGCGCGATGCCCTCGGCCACCACCATGGTGTTCTCCTGGACGTAATCGTCGGAATGCAGCACGAAGCCGCGGCCGCTTTCCACCGGGCCACCGAAATGGATGCGAACATCCTCGCAATCCGGCGTCGGCGGAATGTCCAACTGCTCCAGCAATTGCGGGAAGGTGATGCCGCCGAACAGGCGGTTGACCACGATGCCCATGGCGCCGTCGGCGTTGTGGGCGCACAGATAGACGACCGAGCGGGCGAAACGCTCGTCCGACATCTGCGGCATGGCGATGAGGATTTGTCCGGCCAGATAGCCTGATGTGGTTTGTGTCGGCATGCTTCTGAGATATGCCGGACCGGGTCTAAAAGCAAGCCTCGGCGGCTTGCCGCCGGTCACTTTATGGATCTGACGGCCCGGTTGAGAAAACCACGGAGACGCAGAGGCACGGAGATGCCTTTCGGGTGGCTTCGTGGTGAATCCTCGTTCGGCCATCGTCACGAACTGATCCGGGGGGGGGGGGGGGGGGATCGGAAGAGCACACGTCTGAACTCCAGTCACATCACGTTAT
>NZ_CAINTR010000087.1 GCF_903853455.1 uncultured Magnetospirillum sp. | reverse complement strand
GCCGGTCTCCAGTCGGGGCTCCGCCCCTCCTTACGTCCGGCCCCAGCGGGCAATCATACCGGCCATCATAGTTGTCGCTCAACCGGCCAAGATAATTGTCGGCGGCGAATCCTTACGTCGCCCCGCGAGAGGCCCGGAAACTACTCAGGCCGAGGAGGTCCTCAGGCGGCCAGGGACAGGCTGTGGACCCGGCCATGGGCCGATGCCGCCAGCGACGCCGTTCCGCCCAAATCCTGACTCTTGCCGTAGAGAAGGGCGACCCGGCTGGGCGACTGGTAAAGCTCCGCGCCGGTCTGGGGGTCGCGCCATTCCTCGATGAACGCTCCGGTGAGGGGATCGATGGTGAAGATTGGACTGGCGTAGATGGCCGCGCTGGTCGATGACGCGGAACCGGCCTGGGCGGAGGATTGAGAGGAGGAGGATTGGGACGAAGACGCGTTCGCCGCTTTCGACGTACTGGGCGATGCGAGGTACGACGTGATGAACGATGTGCCTAAGGCTGTGACGCCGGCGATGTCCATCGGGCTCACCTTAGTTAAGCCCCCCTCCTTCGAGCCTTCATTATAGCACGAAACGGTGCCGACGGGGCCAGGAACCTAATCGCTGAACCCGAACTTGGCCGCTTCGCGGGAGATGGACTGGATCAGGTCCTTGCCGACCCGCTGTTCCATTTCGCCATGGACCGGCAGCAGGGCCTTGCGCCACGCCTCGGCCTCGGCCGGCGGCAACGGGTAGAACTCGGTCTTGCCCGAGGCCTGCATGGCGGCCAGCGCTTCGTCGTTCTCGGTCTGGGCGATGGCGTTGGCGAACTTGGTCGCCTCGGCCATGGCGCTTTCCAGGGCGGTGCGGATGTCGGGCGGCAATCCGTCCCAGAACTTCTTGTTCACGATCACCGCATAGCCGAGATAGCCGTGATTGGAGAGGGTGGCGAACGTCTGCACCTCGTGCATTTTCTGGGTGTACATATTGGAAGGCGGGTTCTCGGTGCCGTCGACCACGCCGGTCCGCAGCGCCTGGTAGACGTCGGAGAAGGCGATGACCTGGGGCAGGGCGCCCAGCGCCCGCATCTGCGAGTCAAGGACCTTGGACGACTGGATGCGCATCTTGACGCCCTTGAAGTCGTCGGGTGTCCGCAGCGGCCGGTTGGCGCTCATGATCTTGAAGCCGTTGTCCCAGTAGGCGAGGCCGATGATGCCCTTGGGTTCCAGTTTTTTCAGCAGGCCCAGGCCGACCGGGCCTTCGGTGACGGAGCGCAGCACCTCCTTGGATGGGAAGATGTAGGGCAGGTCGAAGACCTCGAACTCCTTGACCCCCAGCGGCCCGAACTTGGCCAGCGACGGCGCCAGCATCTGCACCGCGCCCAGTTGCAGGGCCTCCATCTCCTCCTTGTCCTTGTAGAGCTGGCTGTTGGGATAGATCTCCACCTTGACGCGGCCCTTGGTCCGCGCCTCGGCCAGCGTCTTGAAGTACGCGGCGGCCTTGCCCTTGGGGGTGTCGGGGGCGACCACATGGCTGAACTTGATGATGATCGGCCGCGCCGGTTGCGACATGTCGCAGCCGGCCAGCATGACAGCCGCCGCCATGCCGACGATGAAGGTGACCCGCTTTATTATGGAAGCCTCCCATATATCTCGCCCGACTATATAAGGATTTTGCTGCGCCCGGCATTGGGGTAATCCACAATGAGTGGAGCCAATGGGAACCGAGGTGTCGAAGGTGGCGTTTGCGCCGTTCCGCAGCCGTGACGCGATCCAGCTCATGCCGCTTGCCGCCATGGGGCTGGTGGTCATGCTGCTGGGGGTGCTGTTGTGGCTGCTTCACCGCAACGAGATGGAGGACGAACGGCGCGCCTTGATCCAGGATATTCTGTGGGTCGAGCAGAACCTGCATTTCAACCTCGACTCGGACGCCGAGAGATTGGGGCAGCTGGCCGATCTGCTGGGGCGCGAAGGCCTCGACGCCGAGGCCTTCATGGTTCAGTCCCGCGCCGTCATCGCCAACAGCCCGGAGGTGGAGCGGATCATGATCCGCCGGACCGACGGGGTCGTGGCGCGGTCGTCGCCGCCGGTCCAGGGCAATGCCGAGAGCGACGCCGACCCCGCCTGGCTCAGCACCTTCACCCTGGCCAAGAATGCCGGCCACACGGTGTTCGGCAGCCCCTATGCGCGCGACGGGCGGGGCGCGATGTTCGAGGCGCAGGTGCCGGTGTTTCGGGCGGGTCGCTTCGACGGCGTGCTGGTCGGGGTGTTTTCCCTGGACGGCCTGCTGGCCCATCACGTGCCGTGGTGGTTCGCCCAGGCCTACCGGCTGGAAATCGTCGATGGCAACGGAACCTTGCTGGCGGCGAAATCGCAGGTGCCGGTCGAGGATTCCGGCCTCAGCTATCAGCTCCGCTTCGAGCCGCCGGGCCAGGGGCTGGCGCTGGTGGCCACCGTCCATCGCGGCGACCCGCGTCTGGTCCGCAACCTGCTGGCCGCCGCCATCTTCGCTCTGGCCTTGTCGGCGGTCTGGAGCCTGTGGGCGCTGCGCCGCCATGTCCTGCGCCGTCTGGCGGCGGAGCAGGCGCTGCGCGCCGAGCATGCCTTCCGCAAGGCCATGGAGGATTCGCTGACCGTCGGCATGCGGGCGCGCGATCTCGACGGCCGCATCACCTATGTCAACCCCGCCTTCTGCCGCATGGTGGGCTGGAGCGCCGAGGAGCTGGTGGGCGCGGTGCCGCCCATGCCCTATTGGCTGCCCGAGGATATGGAGAACGCCTATGCCCTCCATCAGGCGGTCATGCGTGGCGACGCGCCGCGCGATGGTTTCGAAATCGCCTTCCAGCGCAAGACCGGCGAGCGTTTCAATGCCCTGATCTACGAGGCGCCGCTGATCGATTCCGACGGCCGCCAGACCGGCTGGATGGCGTCGGTGCTGGACATCACCGAACGCAAGCGTGCCGAGGAATTGTCGCGTCAGCATCAAGACAAGCTGCAGCGTACCGCCCGGCTGATCACCATGGGCGAGATGGCCTCGACCTTGGCGCATGAGCTGAACCAGCCGCTGTCGGCCATCGCCAGCTACGCCACCGGCTGCCTCAACCGGCTGGCCGCCGGCGACGCCGAGGCGGAGGAGCTGACCGCCCCCATCTCCAAATTGGCGGTGCAGGCCCAGCGTGCCGGCCATATCATCCGCCGGATTCACGATTTCGTGCGCAAGAGCGAGCCGCTGGTGGCGCCCTGTGCCCTCAACGACGTGGTGGAGGGCGCCATGAGTTTCCTGGAGGCGGAGGCGCGCAAGCGCAGCGTCCGGGTCGAACTGTCGCTGGAGGCGCCGTCGCCGCAGGTGGACGCCGACCGCATCCTGATCGAGCAGGTGATGCTCAATCTGGCGCGCAACGCCATGGAGGCCATGGGACAGACGCCGCGCAACCGGCGCGTCCTCGATATTTCCGTTCGCCGCCATGACGGTCAGGCGGAGGTGCGGGTCGCCGACAGCGGCTCGGGCATCGCCGCCGACATCGCGGGCAGCCTGTTCACGCCATTCTTCACCACCAAGGACGAGGGGATGGGAATGGGCTTGAACATCTGCCGCTCCATCGTTGAATCCCATCATGGGCGGTTGTGGTTCGAACCCGCCCCCGAACGGGGCGGCGTGTTTCTCTTTACCCTGCCGGAGCGCGAGTCATGAGCAACGGGGTCGTTTTCATCGTCGACGACGACGAGGCCATCCGGGATGCCCTGGCCTGGCTGTTCCAGTCGCGGGGCGTGATGGCGGAGACCTTCGTCTCGGCGGCGGATTTCCTCTCCGGCTGGACACCGTGGCACCGGGGCTGCATGGTGCTCGACATCCGCATGGAGGGGATGACCGGGCTGGAACTGTTCGATCGGCTGCAGGAGTTGAAGAGCAGCCTGCCGGTGATCTTCCTGACCGGCCACGGCGACGTTCCCATGGCGGTGTCGGCGCTGAAGAAGGGAGCGCGCGACTTCGTCGAGAAGCCGTTCAACGACAACGATCTGGTGGACCGGGTGATCGAGGCCTTGGCCTGGGACGCGGCGCAGCGGGAGAGCGACGCCGACGCCGCTCTGCTGGCGGCCCGCCTCGCCAGCCTGAGCCTGCGCGAGCGCCAAGTGATGGATCTGGTCCTGGCCGGCAAGCTCAACAAGGTGATCGCCGACGACCTGGGGATCACCATGCGGACCGTCGAGGTTCATCGCGCCCATGTCTTCGAGAAGATGGAGGTGCGCACCGCGGTTGAATTGGCTCAACTGATGTCGCAGAAACGCGGATGATCCCGCGCCGCAAGACCTTGGCCGCGGGGGCGCTGCTCGCCGCCTACCTGCTGCTGGAATGGCTCGAATACGGCTACGGCTATTCGCCGCTGGGGGTGACGCCGTGGGATCCGTCCATCGGGGTGGCGTTCGGCGCCTTGCTGCTGGGCGGGCTGGAATTCCTGCCGGTGGTGCTGATCGGCGAAATGGGCTCGGCCGTCATCACCGACGGATTCCCGCCGCCGCTGGGGCCGTCCGTGGCGGATGCGGTGGTGGTCGCGGCCAATTGGGGCGTCGCCGCATTGGTTTTGCGCCGGCATATCGATATCAGGCTGAGCAGCCAGTATGACTTGGTCGTCCTCATCCTCGTCGCCGCGGTGGCGGCTCTGACCGACGCCATGGCCCATATCGCCATCATCTGGATCGACGCGGGGATCCCGCCGCAGACGGTGATCGGCCCCATCCTGGCCCGGGCCTGGATCGGCAGCATGATCGGGGTGATGGTGATGACGCCGGTCATGCTGGTTCATCGCCAGCCGCCCGGTCGGCAGACCCGCCGGGATCTGATCGAAATCGGGCTGCAAAGCCTGGTGACGGCCGGGGTGCTGTGGCTGATCTTCGCGGAGCTTCCCGCCGACGGCTTGCAGTTGTTCTATCTGCTGTTCCTGCCGGGAACCTGGGTGGCGGCGCGGTTCGGCCTGCGCGGCGCGGTCCTGATCAATCTGGTCATGCAGATCGGTGTCGCCATCGCTTTCGTCCTGGCGGTGGTGGACACGGATGCGGTCACCGGCAATCAATTCCGCATGCTGGCCCTGTCCCTGTCCACCCTGTTCCTGGGAGCGGCGGTGAGCCAGCGGCGGCGGGTGGAGGGGGATCTGCGGGATCGCCAGGACCAGCAGGCGCGGTATTCGCGGCTGTCTACCGCCGGTGAAATGGCGGCCGCCCTGGCGCATGAACTGAACCAGCCCCTGGCCGCCACCATCACCTATACGCGGGCGGCGCAACGCCTGCTGGCCTTGCCCCTGGTGGACGAGGCCAAGGTGCGCACCGCCATGGACGGGGCGGCGGCCCAGGCCGAGCGGGCCGGCAAGATCATTCGCACCCTGCGCGAGTTCATCGGCCGGGGGGTGCTGAACCGCGAACCTCATTCCATGGCCGCCCTGATTTACGATTCCGTCGCTCTGGTGCGGCCGGAATGCCAGCGGGCGGGAATTCACATGGAGGTCTCGCTCGACCGGGCCATGCCGACGGTGGAGGTCGATGCGGTTCAGATCCAGCAGGTGCTGGTCAACCTGATCCGCAATGCGGCCGAGGTCTTGGCGAAATCCGGGGGGCGGCGGCGGCGGATCATCACCGTTTCCGCCCGGCGCAATGACCGTGCCGAGATCGAGGTCGAAGTGGCCGACAGCGGGTCCGGCATGCCGGACGACATGGCGGAACAGCTGTTCCGGCCTTTCAGCACCACCAAGGCCGAAGGCATGGGATTGGGGCTTTCCATCAGCCGCACGATCATTGATGCTCATGGCGGGAAATTGTGGCTGGCCGCCAGCGGCCCGGACGGGTGTTCCTTCCGGTTCACGCTGGCCGCGACGACGCAGCACCATCAGAATGGGTGATGACCATGACCGACGCACCGGTTCATATCGTCGATGATGACAAAGGGGTCCGCGAGTCGCTGATCATGCTGCTCGAAGCCGAGGGGCTGGTGGCGCGAGGCTATGCCGACGCCGAAACCTTTCTGGCCGAGGCCGCCTTGACGGCGCCCGGGGTCGTGGTGGCCGATGTGCGCATGTCGGGGATGAGCGGCCTGGATCTGCTGCGCCAATTGCAGGATCGTCGCGTCGACCTGCCCCTGATCGTCATCACCGGCCATGCCGACGTCGCCATGGCGGTCCAGGCGCTGAAGGAAGGGGCGATCGACTTCTTCGAAAAGCCGTTCGACGACGGCGTCTTCCTGGCCAGCGTTCGCGGTGGGCTGGACATCGGGGCGCGGGCGTTCCGCGAACGCCGCCGCCGCGCCGAGATCGAGGCTGCCGCCGCCACCCTGACGCCGCGCGAACGCGAAGTAATGGCGTTGGTGGCGCAGGGATTGCCGAACAAGGCGGCGGCGGTGGAGTTGTCCATCAGCGTTCGCACCGTGGAAATCCACCGCGCCCATGTCATGGAAAAGATGGGGGCGGACAGTCTGTCGGCCCTGGTGCGCATGGCGTTGGAGTTGGAAGACCAGGACCGCGCCGCCCGGCCGTTGCACGACGCGCGTTCGACCCACGCTTAAGGGGGCGGCCCATGAGCTGTGACAGCATCATTTCGCCGGTGACATCGACCCTCCTCAAGGACGACGCGGTGGCCGACGCCCTGGCGGCCCTGGTGGAGCAGGGCGCGTCCGCCCTGCCGGTGGTGGACGCGGCGGGGCAGTTTCTCGGCGTCTTCGGCATGCGCGAGGTGGTGGGGATGCTGTTGCCGCGCGCCGCGCTGCTGGCCGACGGGCTCGACCTGTCCTTCGTCGCCGCCTCCATCGCCCAGTTGGGGGACCGGCTGGGGCGCTTGGCCGGCGATTCGGTGGGGGCTCACATGGCGCCGCATCGCTCCATCCGCCGGGAAACCGCGCTGGTGGAGGCGCTGTTGCTGCTCTATCGCGGCGACGCCTGGCTGCCGGTGGTGGACAGGGACGGCCGCCTGGAAGGCATCGTCACCGCCGCCAACGCCCTGGCCCGCATCTCGGAGTCGGTGTGATGGATCCTGCCGCCGTCTGGGCACCGCAGGTGCCGTTCGGCTGGGACCCCGTCTGGACTTCGACCTTGCTGCTGCTGGCGACCTATGCGGCCGTCACCAGCGAGAAGGTCAACCGCGCCATCGTCGCCCTGCTGGGGGGCGGGGCCATGATCATGCTCGGCGTGCTGAATCAGGCGGCGGCGGTTCAGGGTGTCGATTTCAACACCATCGCCCTGCTGACCGGCATGATGATCATGGTGGCGATCACCCGTAAATCGGGGGTGTTCGAATTCGTCGCCATCTGGTCAGCCAAGAAGGTGCGGGCCAATCCGGCCGGCATCTTGTTCATGCTCCAGATCGTCACCTCGGTGTTCTCGGCCTTCCTCGACAACGTCACCACCGTGTTGCTGGTGGTGCCGGTGACCCTGGTGATCACCGAGGAACTGAAAGTCCGGCCGTGGCCCTATTTGGTGGCGCTGATCTTCGCTTCCAATATCGGCGGCACCGCCACCCTGATCGGTGATCCGCCCAACATCCTGATCGGCTCGGCGGCGGGGCTGTCCTTCGACGACTTCCTGGTCAACTTGACGCCGGTCATCGTGGTGGTTCAACTGGCCACCTCGGCGGCGATCCACCTGATCTGGGGCCGTCGCCTGCGTGCTCCGGCGGAATGCCGCCTGCGGGTGATGCGTTTCGACGAGAAGGACGCTATCCGCGACCGCCTTCTGTTGGTCCAATCGGTGTCGGTGCTGGCCCTGGTGGTGCTGGCCTTCGCGTTCTCCCGGCGGCTGGGGCTGGAGCCGGGCAGCATCGCCATGATCGGCGGCGCCCTGCTGATGCTGCTGCATGGCCTCGGCAAGGATGCCGAGACCCAGTCTCACCAGGCGCACGCCACCTTCGCCGAGGTGGAGTGGGTCACCATCTTCTTTTTCGTCGGCCTGTTCGTGGTGGTGCACGGCGTCGAGCAGGCGGGGGTGCTGAGCCTGCTGGCGCGAAAGCTGTTGGCCGCCACCGGCGGCGATTTGCGGGTCACCGCCCTGGCCATCCTGTGGTCCTCGGCCCTGCTGTCGGCGGTGGTGGACAACATCCCGTTCGTCGCCACCATGATTCCGCTGATCAAGAGCATGGCCCCCAGCTTCGGCGGCCCCCAGGCGATCACGCCGTTGTGGTGGGCGCTGTCGCTGGGAGCCTGCCTGGGGGGCAACGGAACCCTGGTGGGAGCCTCGGCCAACTTGACGGTGGCGGGGATGGCCGAGCGAGCCGGGCACCCCATCCGCTTCGTTCCGTTTCTGAAGGTGGCTTTCGGGCTGATGTTGATGTCGGTTCTGATCAGCTCCGCCTATCTGTATGTTCGCTATCTGTGACGGCACGAATCAAAGGGGCGCCCGCTTGCGCCGGCGCCCCTTCATCGTGTCCAGAAAGTGGAAACGTCGCACTGTGCAGTGGCGCTTCCCTGCCGAGGAGGGTGGGGATGGGCGGGAAGGCCCCCCTTGGCAGATTTTCCGGTGCCGGAGCTAAAGGCTTTCACCTTCGTCCAGCTCACAAAGCAGAGATTAGCAAAGTATTCATTGGATTAATACAGGAAGATCACCCGCTCAATTTTATGAAAATAAAGCATCAACAATAATTATATTTAATCACGGTTTTTGCTAAAATTTTATCGAAATACGGCGGAGGTAGGAATTCAGCGCCTTTGGCTGAGATAAATTCGGTCCAGATTCCCGCGATGACGGAGAGTAGCGCGGGAGGATCGGCGGAATTGCTGAATGATGCTATGGTAAAAATTCCTATAGTCGCGGAAACCTTGAGGCCGGTCCTTACCCGATGCACCATGAATTCGATCCAGGAGGGGAGTGGTATGAACATTCGAGCGTTGTTGGTCGTCGCGGTCGTCGCCCTTTCGGGGATTGGCGGCGCTCTTGCGCAGTCGGTCTCCTTCGGACAGTCGCGCCTGGAGGTGGTGAGCGGCGATGGACGCCATCACCCCTTTGCCGTGGAGCTGGCCTCCACCGAGGAGCAGTTGTCGCAAGGACTGATGTTCCGCAAGAGCCTGGCGGCCGACGCGGGCATGCTGTTCGACTTCGGGCGGTCACGGGACGTGGCCATGTGGATGAAGAACACCTTGATTCCCCTCGACATGTTGTTCATGGACCGCACGGGGAAGGTGGTCTACATCGAGGAATACGCGGTGCCCGGAACGCTGCAGCCGCGCGGACCGAGCGAGCCGGTGCTGGGGGTGCTGGAAGTGGCGGCGGGAACGGCGCGGCGGCTGGGGCTGCATGCCGGCGACCGGGTCTTGCATCCGATGTTCGCCGCCGGTCGCTGACATCGCTCGGGCGCCCTTGCCATCCGCGGTCAAACCCCTTAAAACCGGCGCATCGGGGAGTAGCTCAGCCTGGTAGAGCATGGCGTTTGGGACGCCAGGGTCGCAAGTTCGAATCTTGTCTCCCCGACCAAGATGACGGTTGCGCATGATTTCGGCAGAAGATCAGGAGAATTCCGATGCAGGTCCGTATCTATCGCCCGGCCAAGACGGCCATGCAGTCCGGACGCGCCGGCAACGCCAAGGCGTGGGTGCTCGAATACGAGCCGGCCGCTCCCAAGCAGCCCGATAATCTGATGGGGTGGCTGGGCTCGACCGACACCACGTCGCAGTTGCGCGTCAAGTTCGCGACCAGCGAAGAGGCGGTTGCCTTCGCCAAGCGCAAGGGGCTCGACTATCAACTCTCCGACGAGAACACCCGTCAGCAGAAGCCCAAGAACTACGCCGACAATTTCCGCTTCGACAAATTGGAGTTCGGCCGTTTCTAGCGGCTGAGCCGGCCTAAAAGTATAAGTTTGGAAAAAGTGTCCGCTCCGGCATTGTCCGGAGCGGAATCGTCGGCCATGATACTGGGGATGCCGACGGGTCGAGCGATATCGGCCACGCGAGGAGAAACGGGAGTGCCCAGGCCCTGGACGCACGAGACATGAGGTGTGCCGGCCATGGCTGAGGCGCGTCATGTCCTGATCGTCGAAGACAGCATGACCCAGGCGTTCAGCCTGGAGTATCTGCTGTCGGAGAACGGCTACGAGGTCGCCATCGCCACCAACGGCCTTCAGGCCCTGGAAATGGCGCATCTGCACAAGCCCGACCTGGTGGTCAGCGACATCACCATGCCGATCATGGGGGGCTTCGAGTTCTGTTCCCGGGCCAAGTCGGACGCGGCGCTGCGCGACGTTCCCATTCTTCTGCTCACCGACCTCAGCAATCCGGACGACATCATCCACGGGCTGGAGGCTCGCGCCGACGGCTATATCACCAAGCCTTACGAGGAGGGTTTCCTTCTCAACAAGATCAGGTCGCTGCTGGCCCGGCGCAATGAACCGGCGGCGGAAGAGGAGAGCGGCGAGGCGATCGAATTCACCTTCAACGGTGAAAAGCACGTCATCACCGCCAGCCGCAAGCACATCCTCGACATGTTCATCTCGACCTATGAACACTCGCTGGCCCAGAAGAGGATCCTCGAGCAGAAGCAGCACGAGTTGAACGACATCAACGCCAAGCTGGCGTCGAGCATCGACAACCTGAAAATGTCGGAAGAACGGTTCCGCAGCCTGGTGGAGACCGTGCCGGACATCGTCTATCGCCTGGACTCGGATGGGCGGTTCAGCTTCCTCAACAGCGCCATCGAGCGTCTGGGCTATCATCGCGGCGAGTTGATCGGCACCCATTTCAGCGAAATCATCAGCGCCACCGAAGTGCAGGCGGTCAGTTGGCAAAGCGCGGTCGCCAACCGGGGCGAGCGGACCCCGCCGACGCCGCCCAAGCTGTTCGACGAACGGCGGTCGGGCCAGCGCATGACCGCCGGCCTGGAAGTGCGCCTGAAGACCAAATCGGGCGTCACCGTCGAGCATGGCGAGGTCAAGCCGCTGTCGCACAGTCCGCTGGTGGTGGAAATCAGCAGCTCCGGCCTCTACGGCGAGGGATCGGAGATGCGGCGCAATTACGTGGGAACGGTCGGGGTCATCCGCGACATCACTGATCGCAAGAAGGCCCAGGATGCCCTCCAGCACGAACGCGAGTTCCTGGAAAAGCTGATCAACGCGGTTCCGTTGCCGATCTTCTTCGTCGACACCCATGGCGCGCTCCAACGGGCCAATTCGGCGCTGTTCCGTTTCTTCGGGCTCGATGCTGGCTCGACCCTGGGGCTGCGCTGACACGATTTCCTGCCCGCCGAAACCGCCGAGCGGCTGGCGGTCGGTGATATGGACGCCAAGGAGGAGAGCATCTACGAGGCGATGCTGACCGTCGCCGACGGCGAGCAGCGCATGGTGCAGGTCACCAAGGTCCGCTTCAACAAGCCGGGCGAGGAGGTCTACGGCCAGATCGGGGTGCTGATCGACGTGACCGAGCGCACCCGCACCGAAACCGAGCTGCGCACCGCCAAGCGTCTGGCCGACGAGGCGACCAAGGCCAAGTCCGAATTCCTGGCCACCATGAGCCACGAATTGCGCACCCCCTTGAACGCCATCCTGGGCTTTTCCGAAATGATCTCCATGCATGCGCTGGAGGGCGACACTCCGTCGCGCTATCGCGACTATGCCGGCAGCATCTACGAATCCGGTTCGCATCTGCTGGAGATCATCAACGACATCCTGGACATCTCGGCGGTCGAGGCCGGCAAGCTGACCCTGCACCCCGAGGACATCGACACCGCCGCCCTGGTCGGCTCGGCCGAGCGGCTGATCCAGGTGCGGGCGGAGAAGCGTAATCTCAGGCTGGAGATCGATCTGGCGACCGCGCCCAAACGGCTGCGGGTCGACAAGCGGCGGATCAAGCAGATCTCGCCGCCGACAATTATCTTGGCCGGTTGAGCGACAACTATGATGGCCGGTATGATTGCCCGCTGGGGCCGGACGTAAGGAGGGGCGGAGCCCCGACTGGAGACCGGCCCCAGCGGGCGGCGGCATGACACACGGCCCCATGGGGCCGTTCCAGCCTGACGGCGTCGAGGGTGGTATCCAAGGTCGCATCCGAATCAACATGCGGTGCGGTCTTGATGCCT
>NZ_CAINTR010000086.1 GCF_903853455.1 uncultured Magnetospirillum sp. | reverse complement strand
GGGCCGTTTGTCATGCCGCCGCCCGCTGGGGCCGGTCTCCAGTCGGGGCTCCGCCCCTCCTTACGTCCGGCCCCAGCGGGCAATCATACCGGCCATCATAGTTGTCGCTCAACCGGCCAAGATAATTGTCGGCGGCGAGGCTAGCAAAAGGAACAGCCGCGCCAATCGCTGACGCGCGCTCCCCGTGGACAGTTCGCTGACGCATTGCTGCGATCGCTGAACCATGTCGTGCCATTTGCTCATGAGCTGGCGATTCAGCTTTGGCGTCAAGTTCGACACGGTGTCACGAGGCAGCCGGCAGGCCTGGGTGGGCAAGAGTGCAACGGCAGTATGTTCATAGTGCCGTGCCACCGTCGCCTCCAAACCGGCAACGTCACCCTGCCTCAACAGGCTGACGATGCGGTAGCTGCCATCCGCCAGGTACTGCCCAAGCTTTACGAGACCCTCCCGGATGGTGAAGAGGGATGTTGCAGGTTCGTCGTGTTGATAAAGAACAGCTCCGGATGGAAGCCAGATATCCTCAATAGGCAAGTGGATTGTGCCAAAGTCCTCGCTGGTAAGATCGGCAAACAAAACTAGGTGGCGGATCGCACATTTTTCACAGCTTTGCAATCCATGCCATGCGGTTTGAATTTCAGATTCGCGCATCTTGCTCCACCGGTTCGGATGGTCTCAGGCTCTTAGATGCCGACAAATTGAGATGGCGATGACAATTGTCAATGATCGGTCGCGCGGGCACGGCGTATATCGGTAGCGAGTGGGGCAAGCGACTTTCCCTGTACCCGATGAGGTTCGCGACACGATGACCGGTGGTGATCTCGACGTCAATGATGCCCGACTTGCCCACCTTCGCTGGGAACTGGCCTTGGAAGACTTGGTTAACGGCAAGGAGCCACTTCATCCGCTGCAGGGACATCAGGATTGTGCGCTTGGCACCTGGATCTACGGGATTGGCGTCAGCCGCTACGGCAAGCATGGTTCGCTATGGAGCCTGAAAACCGCGCACAAGGCGTTTCATCAGGTCGCCGAGGACACCTTGGCCGCAATTGGCGCCGGCAACGCGGCGCGGGCGTCGAATTCCATGGATGAAATCCGCCGGCTGAGCGGAGAAATCCTCTATCAGTTGACCGCATTGGAATTGGACGTCATTGAAGCTGCAGTTGAGGATGCCCGGAAGCAGGACGTTCCGTCGCGCCTTCTCAGGATGTTTGCGCCGCGGCCCCCGTCGCTTGACATTCTCGCCATAAGAAGTTGCGGGGTCACCGGGGATGGCCGTCGCACCTTGAACGTCACCGGCGCTCGCCTTGCCCATCTGAAATGGATCCGGGATTTGCAATCGGCGTTCCGGGGCCTGCACGGCAGGAACGCAGCGGCGCAACCCAGCGACGAATGCAGCCTGGGTGTCTGGATCCATGGGACGGCGATGAAGAGCTTGGGCGCCACCGATGCGTTGAAATCGCTGGATGTGGCGCACAGGCAGTTTCACCGCGAAGTGGGTGTTGTTCTGGCGTCACTGAACCAGCGGAAATTCCGCCAAGCCGACGAGGCCTACGAGACCGCCCTGGCTCTCAGCGGTGAAATCGTTACCCGGCTGACCCGTCTTCAGCTGCCCGATGCCCTCGATGATTCTCTCGTCCGTGACCGGGGTCTGCGCCCACGCCTTGGCCAGCTGGCGCGGGCTGCATTCCACCCCTAACACATGGGCGCCGTGGCTGGCGAGAAGGCGGACAAGAGTGCCGTCACCGCAGCCGACGTCAATGACCCGCTTGCCGGGAAGCGCCAATGTCTTGACGATGACCTCATGATTGCGGCGTCTTTCCATGGCGCTATCTCTCTGGGCCGGCAAACATGCTCGCGCTGCGGAATTCCTTGCCGTCGTCGCGGTCTTTCAGCAGAAAGGTGATCGCGCTTGCTTTGCCGGTGACGGAATTTTCCGGTGCGTTGACGTAGACCCGGAAAGTGCCCACCGAATCGGGGGCAACCTCGATGTCGCTTCGCTCCGCCTGATCCCCGTTGCCGAGTATCTCCAACTGGGCTCCCTCGACGCCGGCGACCGACAGGGTGAACGTCCGCTTGCGCCTGACCATATTGAGAACCTTGTAGGTGTAGCCGTTGCGGATATCGCCGGAACTGAGCTGAACGTACAAGGGGCTGCGCTCATGCAGGATGTTGACGTCGGTGCCGGTTCGTCGCGCCAGCGACCACAGCATCGCCGCACAAATGATCAGCAGCACCGATCCGTAAACCATGGTTCGCGGCCGGATCAACCGGAATCCGGTCTTGCCCCCCACTTTCCGGGCGGCGATGTTGGTGACGGAATCATAGCTGATCAGGCCGCGCGGCAGGCCGAATTTGTCCATCACGGTGTTGCATGCGTCGATGCATAAGCCGCAGCCGATGCAGGCCAGTTGATTGCCTTCGCGGATGTCAATGCCGGTGGGGCAGCATTGGATGCAGGCCAGGCAATCGACACAATGGCCTCGATTGTCGAAGTTCTGGTCCTGCCGTGCGGGCGCACGCGGTTCGCCCCGCCATGCCTCGTAGGTGATGATCAACGAATGCTCGTCGAACATCGCCGACTGGAAGCGGGAATACGGGCACATGTAGATGCACACCTGTTCCCGCGCGAAGCCGGCCAGCAGGAAGCAGCCACCTCCGACGATGGCGATGGCGATGTAATTGCCGGGGTCCGCGCGACCGGTACAGCCCTTCGCGGCGGAGAACCGCCCCGGTCACTCCCGCCTTAGCGCCATCAAGTTCGTCAAGAATCGCCAGCTTGTAGGCAGTCGTAAACGTTCGCCGCCGCGCTTTCGCCGCCACCTCCGGATCCGGAGG
>NZ_CAINTR010000085.1 GCF_903853455.1 uncultured Magnetospirillum sp. | reverse complement strand
GCAAATACTGTCAGTTTGCAGTCCCTGCGCACGGCGTCAAACTCCATGATGTGGCCGAAAGGATTGGAATGGCCCAACATATGGGAGGGACATCATAAACCCGCAAGAGCAGAATGGATATTTTTCCGACCGACTTTCAACTGCTTGGTGGTGACCCAGGTGCAGTCAGTCGGCCTGCGCGGAAAAGCCGCCGCCGGTGGGCTCCGAGCGGGTTCGCCGCCATCCCCACCCCCGCCATTGATCCGTCCCTCACGACGGCGTGCTTACCCGCCGGAATACCTTCCAGCGCTATTACACCCAGGCCGGGCTCCGCCAATACATTGAAAGCACCCTGCGCACCAACGCCATCGCCCTGGCACCGGGGGTGTTCCTGGTGTTCAAGGACCAGGCGGCGGAACAGCGCTTCCAGATTGGCCGTTCGCGAACCCGCATCCGGTTCCTGCGGCCGTCCATCCCGCGTCTGCCGCGGACACCTAAACCTGCTAAGCAGCCCCCGGCGCCGCGGCCGACCAAAGAGCCCCAGCCTCGCAGACCAGACCCATGGGAGCTGTGCCCGACCGAGTTCAACGAACTGTGCCAACGGTGGGTAGAATTGGGCCGTGAGCCTGCGTTGGATGAGTTCGACCACCACCAGGAACTGGAGACCACCTTCGGAAGCCTCCGTCGAGCGATGAAAGTCTCGTGGGAGCGGCTGGACCACGACGCCATGGCCGTGGCCCGCACCCAGCGCATCGAGGACATCCTGGTCTACCTGGCGCTGCAGCGCTTCAGGCTCGGCGTTGCGACCCGGATACAAGCAGTAACGGAGGCCATTAAGGCCGGCGCCATAAGTCCGTAACATTTTGTGGTCCCCCTCCGTCCGCGCGTTGCGTGGTGGCCGGCGGCCTCTCGCATCGGTGTAGCAGGGGAATCGGGTGAAGGAATCATGCGGCGATAATGCTCGCGAGGAAATCGTCATCCCAGGCCGCGACCTTTCGGCGGAGGCGGATTGAATCCTTTCCCGGCGCTCTGCGCAGGAGGTTGTGAGCCATGTGCTTGATGGTGGTGAAGTTCGCTGGTGCGTGATCGGTCCGCACCCGGCATTCGTCATCGCGGAAAGTCATGTCCATAGCCCGTACCGCTTCAACCCGAAGCTGACCGACCGCACCGGCAAGGAGTTCACGCCGGCCGACAACATCTGCGCCTTCATCGAGCGGCTGCCCCACGTCAAGGGGCCGCTGGCCGGCCAGCCGATCCGGCTGGAGCCGTGGCAGGTGTTCATCCTCACCACGGTGTTCGGCTGGGTGAAACCGAATGGCAAACGACGGTTTCGTCGCTGCTACGTTGAGGTGCCTCGCGGCAACGGAAAATCGGCGATTTCGTCGGCTGTCGGCCTCTACATTCGCCGCCGACAATTATCTTGGCCGGTTGAGCGACAACTATGAGGGCCGGTATGATTGCCCGCTGGGGCCGGACGTAAGGAGGGGCGGAGCCCCGACGGGAGACCGGCCCCAGCGGGCGGCGGCATGACAAACGGCCCCATGGGGCCGTTCCAGCCTGACGGCGTCGAGGGTGGTATCCAAGGTCGCATCCGAATCAACATGCGGTGCGGTCTTGATGCCT